>JAPLNJ010000349.1 GCA_026692885.1 Planctomycetota bacterium
AATGAGGTTTTACGGTTCCGCAGTGCCGGGCCCCAGACAGGGCTCAGACGTACAGAATTCAAAATTGGCGGTTTGGCGACTTTGCCAAGTCAGAGTGGTTTGTCCGCCAATTTTGAATTGTGTACGTCTGAGCCCTCGCGGCAAGCCCCGTCCAGGCGACAACGTTAAACCTCATTCTTGCCACTCCCACCGTCAAAACCGTTTGGTGCTAGGACTAGACGGTTTTTCAGGTGTTGTAATCCACTTTGGCATTTAACGAATGCCCCCGGCTTGGCCCTCATCGTTAACGACAAATTCTTCGCCCCGATAGTGGCAGCCACATAGCAGCCCAGGGCAGAGCGGAGCGGCGTTAGCCGCGTAGCGCCGCCCTGGGTTATGTGAGAATCGAGAACACTAGCCCTGAAGGGGCGAAACAAGCCTTGGTCATGTCTGACGAACGATGCGAGTTAGAGGAACCGCCTTGTTTCGCCCTTTCAGGGCTACCATGCTGCTTCGATACCGTACCCAGGGCGTCGCTCTGCGGCTGTCGCCGCGACGCTGTGCCCTGGGCTGATTTGTTTGGCCCCTTTGGGGCGAGAACACCAGGAATATCCACCGTCTTTGCCGACCAACTTCCGTAAACAATACCTGCCCGATGGCTTGCATGCGCCAACCCCAACTTTGCATCACCCTGGCCCGCTGCTGTGAACATTGCGGCAATTGTCCAAGTCCTCGATTTCTCTCGTTCCAACGCTCTGCGTCGGAACGCAAGCCACGGACGCTCTGCGTCCTTGGGCAGACGACGCGGAGCGTCGAAATACTTGCGTTCCCACGCGGAGCGTGGGAACGAGAAAAAATTCGCGCGCGCAGGGGGGACCCCCCCTGCACCCCCCGGGCTCCGTGCGGGCTTGCACGGGCGGGTCACCGCTCGGCTACCGCCTCGACTGGTGACCCGCCCGTGCCGCCCGCCCGTCGCCATGCTCAAGAAAACGGACGAATATCCTCCTTGACACTGACGGCAAGCACCAGCGGACGAATATCCTCCTTGACACTGACGGCAAGCACCAGCCGGAAACCGAGGAGGCTGAAGCGATCGCCCGGCTCCCAGCCGTCGCGGTACGCACAGCGGCAGCCGCGGGCGCTGCCAGCCCAGCCGCCGCCGCGGTAGACGCGGCGCGAGCCTTCCCCAGCCCACGCTGTACCATCGTCGGGTGCGCCCACGTAGTTGCTGTGCCACACATCCTCGCACCACTCCCACACGTTGCCGTGCATGTCGTGCAGGCCCCAAGCGTTCGGCTGCTTGGTCCCGACCGGCTGGGTCTGCCCACCGCTGTTGCCGTCGAACCAAGCGTATTCGCCGAGCAACGCCGCATCGTCGCCAAAACTGTACTCCGTGGTCGTGCCGGCGCGGCAGGCATATTCCCACTCGGCTTCCGTTGGCAACCGACCGCCGACCCACGCGCAAAAGGCCCGCGCCTCGGCCCAACTCACGCCTACGACCGGCTGCTCCGGCTGGTTGAAACGCCGATCATCCCAGTACGCTGGCTTGTTCACGGAGCTGCCGACGGCCTTCATGAACGCTGCATATTGGCCGTTGGTGACCGGGTACTTTCCCAGCCAGAAGCCCTGCGAGATACGGACACGGTGAAGGGGTCTTTCACTCGGATACTCCGACTTCTCCGCTCCCATTTCGAATTCGCCGGCGGGAATCTCGACGAACGTGACCCCGCTGCGGTCGTCACGGATGACCTTCCGCTCGTCCGCGGCTGGCGGCAGCGTAATTCCCAGGCGAGCCAAGATCTCGCGGGCGTAGCCTTGCGTTTCCCGGTCGTCCGTCGCGGCCAGACGCCGAGCGATTTCTGCCAGTTCGGGCACTTGATCGGCTCGGTCGCGCAGCAAGCGGAGCACGGCCGCCAGACGCCGCGGCGATTCGGCGAGTTCCAGCGTTTCCGTAACCGGCGTGGCCGAGAAGAACAGGGCCTCGGCCAGACAGCGATCGGCCAGGTCGGGATGGTCCTCGGCGACGCCGACCGCCAGCAACTCGCGGAAGAACGCCTCGCAAAACGGCCGCGAACGGCGTAGCGACAACAACGCCACCTCGCGCCACCAGCTGTCGGCCGCCTGTGACGCCAACTCTTTGGCCAGCCCTTCGCGCGCCGCGTAGTCGGCGGCCAAGTACTCTTGAAAACTCAGGTGCAGAAAGCCGCAGCGTCCATCGCCTTCGCCGGCCAGCACGCCGGTCTCGTCCTTCATGCGTGCGACAAACTCGCGACCGTCGCGGCCCAGCCCGGAACTGGCCGCAACTTCCGCCAAGCCGCGTTCGGCTTCCGCCGCCAGTTCGTCCAGCGGCGCCGCCGTGCGGTTCTGCTCGCCGTGCATCCACCAGGCCAGGCGCGCCAGCACCGCTTGAGCCGCTTCGGCGTCGAACGTCTGAACGCCACGCCCCAACTCCGATTCGTAGAGATCGCGGCGCCAGTGCTGCAGCAGCACGCGAACACAAATCGCGAACAGCTCGGCACGATTCGTGGGCAGGGTTTGCTCGTCATGGAAGACGATGCACAGGATCGTCAGCAACAGCGGGTTGGTACACAGTTCGCGAATGTGGCCGGTCTGGTAGGCCGGACGTGCCAGGACTTCCAGCAGCTTGTCAGCGCGTGTTTCCGCCAACGTCGGCGGATGGAGCAGCTTGCGATAAGCCGCGCCGAACCAGTCGCGCACGAAACGTTCGATCTGACCCTGGTCCAGCGGGCGGACGTGGAACTCGACGAAACTTGGCCCCAGCGCCACGCCGTCGCGGAAATAGCCCGCGAAACGGCAGGTGACGAGGAAGTGATCGCGCGGCCGTCCCGTGAGCGCGTCTTGCACCCAGCGGGAAACGATTTGCCGCGCCGCCGGGTCGATCACTTCGTCCAGCCCGTCCAGAATCCACAACAAGTCGCCGCCACGGCCGTTCCACAGGTCGTCGCCCGGTGCCGTCAGTCCGTCCGGAGCTGCGGCACATTGCGTCTCGTCGGACAGGAACGTCCGCAGGCCGTACTTTTCGTCCAGCGCCGTACGGCTCAGGTTGCGAAAGCGAAGCAGCACGGGCGTGATCCCGGCGGGCAGGCCCAGGTCCTCAGACAGGCACTGGCGGCTGGCCAGTCGCCAGGCGATCTGCCGCGCGCCCGTGGTCTTGCCCGAGCCGGGTTCGCCCAGCAGGACGACGCCGCGCTGGCCGAGCCGCGCCGCTTGGTGGAAGACTTGGCCGAGATCGACGTGTTCCTCGCGCTCGGCGTGGTGTTCCTGGTAGCGTTCCATGCCGCGCTGGTCCAGCGACCTGGCCAGCGTGGTTTGTAGCGGCACGTAGGCATCGTTGATCGGCAGCTCGATCTGCAAACTTCGCCCCATGCCCAACAATTTCAGGCGGGAGGTTTCGTCGGCCAGACGCGTCAGGTAGGCCGTGACGGTCTCCGGCAACGCGGCCAGTTCACGCCGCGGCAATCGCTTGCGTTTGCCGCCGCCGGTGTTCTTGGGCGGTGGCGGGCCCAGCCGTTGCAGAAACGTTGACAATTCCGAGTAGTCATCGCCGTAAACCAGTGGAAACACCCGGCCGAGTGGCTCAACTTTTTCGTGTCGCCGCACGAGCCGGTAATGCCGATGCTCGACACCACCGGCCGTTTCAATCGCCGCAAGCCAGGTCAGAAAGTTGCCGAAGTTTGGATCCGCCAGCCCTTCGTCGCCGCAGCCGATGAAAAGTAGGCTCTTGGTCATGCCAAGAGCTTTCATCGCCTCCTGGCTGTACTGGTGGTTCAGCACGGTTTCGTACGATCGGATGCCGAGCACCACGGAAGCCGGCTGGTCCCAGCGTCCGTGCAGGTGCAGCACGCGGCGGTCTTCGCCCCGCACCACACGCGCCGCGTCTGCCGTGTCTTGCCAGGTCACGTGTTTGAGCTTGGCGACTTTTTCGAGCAGGTCGTCGTAGTTGGTCGTGACCAGCGGCGTAGCGAGCGCGGCGAGAGCTCGGATGACAGTCCGGTCAACGGGCTTCAGATTTTCAAAGGTCGCCCGCAGCCAACGGGCCAATTCGCCGTCGCCGTTCTGACGCAGTTTGCAATGCACTTCTTCCGCAGCCAAAAGCAGTGCATTCGCGACGTCTGCGGCGGACATTTCCTGGTCGGATTCAAAAGCGAGTCGATCGGCTACGTTGCGACACCAGCGATCCGTCGCGCCCAACGCCCGGCAAGATTCGATAGCCGACTCGATCAACGCTCGCCACGTCGGTGCCCGCGGGTTGGTGGCCAGCGACACGCCGGAACCGACGACAGCAACCACTTGCTTCCGCTTGATCAGCTCCCGCAAGTCGTCTTCGAATTCGTGATTGTCCGACATCTCCTGAGCCCCTAATTCTTACAGCAGCGCCGCTCTCGTTCCCACGCTCCAAGGCTGTGAAAGAATGTGCGAACACGATTCATCGTAGGGTGGACCGAGTACTCGCGGCCCACCCTACGTTTTGTCCGTGTCTCTGGCGCGGCTACTTCTTCGGCTGCAATTCCTTCAGCTTCTGCTCGGCGCGGTTGAGCGTCTCCTTGGCATCCCGCTTGACGTTGTCGTTCTTGGAGACCTCGAGCGACTTCTGTAGGGCGGTCTTAACGGCCTCGGGGTGGTTGTTCCAGAGGTCGCGGCCGATGCGCACCGCGGCAGAGGCCGCCTCCTCCTTCAGGGCCTCGTCGTTCAGGCAGGGCACGACTGCCTGAAGGGCCAGGAGGTCGCGGACTTCGGCAAGTCCGCTGAGGGCCTGCCGCTTCTCATCCGGCCGCTTGGCGGCTTCCAGACCGGCGGCGAGCAACTTGGCGCTCTCCGCCTCCGGGCGGTTCGCCCGGATCCGGCACACGCGGATGTAGCCGCGAATGGCCAGCACCTGATGGGTCTCGCTGGCGGTACCCTTGGCGACCGCCAGCAGATCGGCCGCCGCCCCGGCGTCCGGCCATTCGGCCAACGCGCGGATGGCCGCCTCTTTAACTTTCTCGTCCTTGTCCTGCCACGCCGCGCGCACTGCGGCCAGCGAATTCGGGCCGCCGATGCGGCCCAGCACACCCAGCAGCGCCAGCCGGGCCGGGCCGCTGGACGCACCGAGTGCCTTCAGGATCGGCTCGGCGCGATTGTCGAAATCCTGATCGCGATTGGCGATCTTCACCAGCGCACCCGCGGCCTCATTGCGGGTCCCGTCGTCGGCGGTCTTCACGAGCACTGCGGCCACGGCCGACAGCGCCCCGCTCGGGGCCACCACGCCGAGCGCCTTGAGCGACTCGCTGCGGACCCCAGCGTCGGCATCCTCGGCCGCCTTCAGCAGCGGTTGCGTTGCCGCGATCAGATGGCGGGCCGCCAGCGCGCGGACAACCTCCAACCGGGTCTTCGGATCCGACTCGCCCAACGCGTTCAGGAGGGCCTTGTCGATGTCTGCGCCGGGCAATATCTGCAGGCTCTGACGAGCCGTTTCCTGCGACTTGCCGCTGGCAGCGGCAGCCTTGAGCAGCACAGGCACCGCAGCCGGATTGCCGAGCGTGCCGAGACCGGCGAGCGCCGCTGCCTGGATGGCCTCGTCGGCGTTCCCGGCCGCGTTCAAGAACTCCGCCACGGTGCTCTTGTCGCCGCGCCGGGCCAAAGCCTGCAAGCAGGCCAGCTTTCCCTCCGGCTTCTGCGTCTTGACCTGAGCCGCAAGGGCCGCCGTTACCTCCTGGCCCGGCAGCAGGCAAAGTGCCTCGACGCAGGCGCCGCGGATCTTCACGTCCGGGTCGGCCAAAGCACCGAACAGGGTCGGCAGATCGGCCGCGGTGCCAGCCCGGCCGATACCGATCAGGCCCGCGCACTTCCGGTGGCTTTCGGCCGACAGCAGTTGTTTGTAGATTCCCAAGGCGGCGGCCTTGTCGCCCTTTTCACCCAGCGCGCCGGCCAGTCGCACGTAGCAGTCCGCGGCGATGCCCTTGACCAACGGCGAGCCCTTCTGCATGGCAGCCGTGATCGGCGCGATGGCCGACGGGTCGCCGAGTTTCGCCAGTCCGAGCACCGCGGCGGTACGCACGTCGTCGTTTTGCGCGGCGGCTTCTTTCAGCAAAACGCCCAGGTTCGCTGCGTCGCCGCGAACGGCCAGGGCCTGGATGACGGCCACACGCCACACGATCGTGTCAGCGGAGGCGAGCGCTTGCTGCAACGCCGCGTTGGCTTCTGCGGCCGGGTTCTTCTGCAACGCCCGGCGGGCGGATTCGCGAATCAAGGCGTCTTTGTCGGCCAGACACGGGGCGACCTGCGGCACGACTTCCGCGCGGCCGATGCGTTCCAGTTGGCGGAGCAGCCACGAGCGGCCCAGCGGCCCAACGTCAGACGACAATTTGGCAGCGATCGCTGTGGCGCAAGCCGCGCGATCGGCTTCCGCGCCCGGCCGGCCGGCGTGGAAGGCAATCCGTTCGAGCGTGCTCTGCGGGCCGCCACGTTTCCCCGGATCCTCGTTGCTCAGGTCCGGCAGCAGCGAGTCGAGCACTTGGACGTAGACCGCCGCCCGTTGCGCCGGTGTCTGCTCGGTGGCAGGCTTTTCGCCTTTGAGTTCCCGCGTGAGTTCGCCGACGTTCGGTTCCGCGGCTACCAGGAACGTAGCCGTCCCCAGCAGAATTCCGATCGCCAACAGTCCGATCTGGTTGAGTTTCATGTGCGTGTCCTTTCACTTTGGCCGGCACATCGCCGGGTCTAATTCCGCCCACGACAATTTTGGGCTGGTTGTGGTTGCTGATGTTAGACGTGTTGCTGAACGGGCGGAGCGAGGATCTCCCGACCACCCTGCTTCTCTTCTTTCCAGCGAGTCATCAAAGTAGTCATCACGCTCCGCCGTGATGACATGTCGTCACGACGGAGCGTGACGACTACGATACTTGCGACACCTATTCTCTCGTTCCCACGCTCCGCGTCGTCTGTCCAAGGACGCAGAGCGTCCGTGGCTTGCGTTCCGACGCAGAGCGTCGGAACGAGAAGAATTGAGGACAACCGCAAGATGTTCACAGCAGTGGTACTAAAACCTTCTATCGCCTGTACAATCCGAGCCGTCCCTCCGGAGTTCGACTCCCCGTGGACCATCACAGGATCCACGGCGCCCGCATGGGCCGGTCGACCCAGCGGTTCGCTTCGTCGTCGCCGACGATGACTTCCTTGACCGGGTCGAACTTGAACGCACGGCCGGTCCAGAAGGCAATGTTGGCCAGGTGGCAGGTGGCCACGGTGCGGTGGGCGATCTCGATATCGCGGAACGGCCGCTCCCGCGTTTTGACGCAATGCAGGAAGTCACCAAAGATACCGTTGCGTCCTTGGTAGCCCGGGACGTAGACTTCGGGCGGCGCCGTCCTGGGCCGTCCGCGATAAGGAACCTCACCCAGGGTGCCCTTGAATCCCAGCGGGCCGTCCCAGGTACCGCCCAGATACATGCGCACGCCGTTAGCGTACTTGAAGGTCAGATGGGGGTACTCTTTACCGTCCGGCGGGATGACCTCCACAGGCAGCGGCTGGTTGTACAGCTGGCTGGCATAGAGTGCGCCGCCGATGTGATGGGCGCCCCAATCGGTCATGCCGCCGCCGGAGAAATCGCGGCAGCCGCGCCAGTTGAAGGGGTGATAGGCCTTGTTGTAGGGCCGCCACGGAGCCGGACCGAGCCACAGGTCCCAGTCCATCCCTTCGGGCACAGGTTCGGCCGGTTGCAGCATCTCACCGGACGGGCCGCCGATGCCGACAAAGACCTCCTGCAGTTGGCCGCAAGTCCCGGCCCACATCATGCGGTGGTACCAGTTGTAGTCCTCCCAGACCCGCTGGCTGCCGCCCGAGAACACGCGGCCGTAGCGGCGCGCGGTCTCGACCATGATCCGCCCTTGGCGGATCGTCAGTGTTTCCGGCTTCTCGCAGTACACGTCCTTGCCGTTCCGCAGCGCCTCGCAAGTCACCAGCGCGTGCCAGTGATCGGGTGTGGCACAGAAGACGGCGTCGATGTCCGGCCGGGCACACAGTTCGCGGAAGTCGCGATAGTCGTCACAGCCCTTGTAGGTGCCGCTGGCCTTCTGCTGGGCGTAGCGACTCTCGACGCTCTGCTTGGCCCGTTCCCGGGCCCGAGTGTCGACATCGCAGACAGCGACGGCCTGAACTTCGGCAAACCCCATGAACCCGCCCATGTCGCCGGAGCCCTGTCCGCCCACGCCGACGAAGCCCATCGTAATGCGGTCGCTGGGCGCCGGGCGTCCCTCGCCGCCCAGGGCCGAGGCCGGGATAATGTACGGGGCCGCCGCTGCCGCCGCCACTCCTTTCAGAAACAAACGCCGCGTTACTCGCGATTTCTTGTTCACCATGAAAGATCCTCCCTTGAAGGTGCTGGGATTCGACCGTCGGAATACTCGTTTCGGCTGATGTCCTTGGTCTGACAACCCTGCTGTCTTTGGTCTGGCAACCGTAGTCACAGTACGTTTCTGCCGTCAGCGGGACTGCCAGGACTGGGCGCAACCTAGTGACGGGAGGAGACTCTGTCAATCACCGTAGGCTACTATTCGACAGGGACCACGCGTACTCTACTTGGTTGCGGCTGGGCCGCGTTAAGGGCATACTGAGGGCGATTTCTCTCCGCACACCCTGTTCGCAGCGAAGGAGTCCCGCCATGCAGAAACTCAATCGGCGCAGTTTTCTGATTCGTTCTCAGCAGGCCGGCTTGGCCCTGGCCGCTGGAAGTTCTCTGTTGACCTTCACGCAATCCGCGGGCGCCGCGGCGCCCAGCGAGAAGCTGATTTTGGGCATGGTCGGCGTCCGCGGCCGCGGTGCACAGTTGGCGGCCGGCTTCGCCGAGCGAGGTGACTGCGAAATCGCCTACATCGCGGACGTGGACCAGGCCGTGGTTCCGCCGTGTGCCGCAGCGGTGGCCAAGTTGCAGGGCAAGACGCCCAAAGCAGTCCAGGATTTTCGCCGCATGTTGGACGACAAGTCGGTCGACGCAATCGTGGTGGCCACACCCGATCACTGGCACGCGTTGGCCACGGTCTGGGGCTGCCAAGCCGGCAAGGATGTTTACGTCGAAAAGCCCGCCAGCCATTCGCCCTGGGAGGGACGCAAGATGGTCGAGGCGGCGCGCAAGTACAACCGCATCGTCGAACTGGGCACGCAGTGCCGCAGCGCCCCGTACCTGATCAATGCCAAGAAATACCTCGACAGCGGCAAACTCGGCAAGATCCACTACTGCCGAGTCTACAACCAGAAGGAGTGGGGTAACGTCCAGGCCGTGCCGGACGCCGATCCGCCAGCCACTCTGGATTGGAACATGTGGAACGGCCCGGCGCCGGAATCCAGATTCAACGCCAACTACTGGCGCAGCTGGAACCACTTCTGGAAGTATTCCGGCGGCGATAGTATCAACGACGCCATTCATCAGTTGGATGTGGCGCGCTGGATGTGTGGTGTGAAGGTCCCCAAGAGCGTGTACTCGGTCGGCGGGCGATTTGCCGAGCCGGGTTGTCTGGAAACGCCCGACACGCAGATCGCGGCCTACGAGTTCGACGACCTGGTGCTGACGTTCGAACTGACGTTGTACACGCCGTACATGATCAAGAGCGACATGGCCCTGCGCGAGGGCGACATCTACCCGTATTGGCCGCAGAACGGCACCCGCATCGAAATCTACGGGACCGAAGCCCTGATGATCGTCGGCCGCCACGGCGATGGCTGGCAGGTCTACGGCCGGCAGCACCAGCGGAATCCGGTGATCTTGGCCCAGGAGAAGGGACGTTTTCCCGACAAGCCACACAAGGCGGATTTTGTGGACGCCGTGCGGACTCGCCGCCGGCCGAACGCCGACATCGAAGAAGGGCACCTCAGCACGCTGCTGTCGCAGTTTGCCAACATCAGCTACCGTTTGGGCGGCCAGAAGCTGCTGGTGGATGCGCAGACCGAAACGTTTACCAACAGCAGCGCCGGCAATGCCCTGCTGAAACGGGAATACCGCAAACCGTGGGTGGTGCCGGAGCAGGTCTGAGGCGGCGGGTGTCGATGGAGTCCTTGGTTGCCAATGGCAGGGGAGGGCGAGGTGCCCGCCGAGCCGGGGCGTACGACAAGGGGTCAGACGTACAGATTTCAGTTTTCGCGGTCGTGTGCCCAAGCCTAGGGAAAGCCTTCTGTCCGCGAAAACTGAAATCTGTACATCTGACCCCAGCAGGCGGTCCGTCTCTGCGAAACCGTAAGACCCCATGCTTGACACCGACACCCCGAAAACCGTTTGGTGCCAATTGGCCACGCAGTTGCGAACTTGGAACTACTGTCATTCCGCCCGGAGCGGTATGGTGCGTTGGGCCTGCGGCGAGCCTTCCACGGCCACGTAGGTCACTTCGGCCTCCGTCAATTGAATGGTGTTCTCGTCCCGCTCGGTCTCGACACTCACGTGCATGGTAATCGAGGTGCGTCCGATGCGGACCACCTCGGTGTAGAAACTGACGATATCCCCGACCCACACGGGCCGGTGGAACTCGATACTCTTCATCCCCACGGTCACGAGCAGTCGCTTGGGAAAGCCCCGCTGCCGCAGGACGTGTGCCGCGCCGATCGCGCCTGCTTGGTCGAGATAGCTCAGGATCACTCCGCCGAAAATCGTTCCGTACGGATTCGTATCGCGCGGCATCATCGCCGCCTTGACGGCCAGGTAGGGTTCTGGCGACGAGCAATCGGGTGACGGTTCGGACATGCGTGACTCCCTAGCACCAAACGCTATTTTGGCCCTTGCGCGTCAAGAATGAGACGTAACGGTTCAGCAGGGACAGGGCGTGCGACAAGGGGTCAGACGTACAGATTTCAGTTTTCGCGGTCGTGGGCCCAAGCCTAGGGAAAGCCCGCTGCCCGCTAAAACTGAAATCTGTACGTCTGACCCCAGCAGGCGGTCCGTCTCTGCGAAACCGTAAAACCCCATGCTTGACACCGACAACCCCGAAAACCGTTTGGTGCTTGCGTTGGTCTCGGTGGCAGTCAATCCGCGTAGGTCAGGCGAGCGGCAGGAAATAGTTTACCCAACTCAATGTAGGATGGTCTTCCCAGACCGTCCCGATTGGCCCGGGAAGGCCGACCTGCGGGTGAATTATTTCCTGCCGCTCGCCTCAGGCTTTCCAGCCTGACTTTCGATGGCCCCAGGCATTCTGTCCGGAAGGCAGCCGGAAAACAAGCAGGTGTGCCGTCAACTTGGCCTTGGTTGTCTAGCGCCCTCCCAGTGTGTCGCCCTCCCGGTGTCTTGACGTTTTGGTCCACAAGGGCTATGGTGCCTGCATCATTCAGCCCTCCCACGGGGAACCTGCCCTATGAATATGCCTTGGTCGCCGACGTCCTGGCGCACGCGACCGTTTCCTGTCGCTCAGAAAGTCGAGTACCCCGACCGGCCCGCCTTGGACGGCGTGCTGACCGCGCTGGCCAAACTCCCGCCGCTGGTGACCAGTTGGGAAGTGGAATCGTTGAAAAAGCAACTGGCACTGGCCTGCCGCGGCGAAGCCTTCCTGCTGCAAGGCGGCGACTGTTCGGAGACGTTTGAGGACTGCCAGTCGGAAGCGCTCGTCAGCAAGCTGAAGATCCTGCTGAAGATGAGCGTAATTCTGGTCTACGGCTGCCAGCAGCGGATCATCCGGGTGGGCCGTTTCGCAGGCCAGTACGCCAAGCCGCGATCGTGCCAAACGGAGACGTACGACGGGGTCACGTTGCCCAGCTACCGCGGCAACCTGATCAACCGCAAGCCGTTCACCCCGGCAGACCGCACCCCTGATTCCTCGCTGTTGTTGCGCGGCTACGAGCGGGCCGCGCTGACGCTAAATTTTCTCCGCAGTCTGGTGGCGGGCGGATTCGCCGATCACCACCATCCCGAACTGTGGGACGTGGACTTCGTCAGCCATTCCTCCCGCTCGGGCGATTACCGCCAGATCATGGACGCCATCGTCCAGGCGGTGAGCTTCATGGAGGCGGTGGCGGGCCGGACGCTGGCCGAGTTGGACGGCGTCGAGTTCTTTGTCAGCCACGAGGGGTTGCATCTCGACTACGAACAGGCCCAAACGCGCCAAGTACCTCGCCGCACCGGTTGGTACGACCTGACCACGCATTTTCCCTGGATTGGCGACCGGACGCGTCTCCTGGACGGCGCCCACGTCGAGTTCTTCCGCGGTATTGCCAATCCGATCGGCGTCAAGCTCGGTCCGTCCTGCTCGCCGGACGAACTCCTGGCGCTGACGGAGATCCTGAATCCCCAGAACGAACCCGGCCGTCTGACGCTGATCCACCGGTTCGGGGCCGCTGCCATTGACATCTGTTTGCCGCCGTTAATCGAGGCGGTCCGGCGTGCCGGGCGGGTCGTGTTGTGGTGCTGCGATCCCATGCATGGCAACACGTTGACCACCAAGTCGGGCCTCAAGACGCGGCGTTTCGAAGACATCCGCCAGGAACTGGATCGGGCCTTCGAGATCCACGAATCGCTGGGCACGCACCTGGGCGGGGCGCACTTCGAATTGACCGGCGAAAACGTCACCGAGTGCACGGGCGGCGCCCGCGGTCTGACCGAAGCCGACTTGAGCAAGTCCTTCTTGAGCGACGTCGATCCCCGCCTGAATTACGAGCAAGCCATGGAGATGGCCTTGCTGATCACCCGCCGGATGAGCCGCTCGCGCAGGTTGGCGCCCCCAGCGATTCACGCACTCGAGGTGATCGCTCAGCGGAAGTGAAACGGCCGGGTGCTCAGAACCAGCAGTTCCCCTCGCCTTGGTACTCCGGGGAGGGGCTAGAGGTGCGGCGCAACGCCGTTAAGGATTTTGGTAGCCGAATTCGCCAGAATTCGGGTGTTTGGGCGAGCGGCAGAAAATAGCTTACCCGTAGGTCGGCCTTTCCAGGCCGATCGGGACGGTCTTGGAAGACCATCCTACATTACGGTGGGTAAGTTATTTCCTGCCGCTCGCTTTGGCGTGAATCTCCGAAGTCTGGCGACTTCGGTTACGACGAGGCTTTCGCAGCAGCACAAACTGGCCGGAGTGAGGTCGCTCGGCCACACCCGGACCATCGCCAGGAGAAGAACGCCATGCAATACCGCAGGTTTGGACGAACCGGTTGGAAGGTCAGTGAGATCGGCTACGGCATGTGGGGCTTGGCCGGTTGGACAGGCGCGGACGACGCCGAGACGCGCGCAGCTCTGCAGCGGTCGGTCGAGCTGGGCTGCAACTTCTTCGACACTGCCTGGGGTTACGGCGCGGGCCGCAGCGAAGGCATCCTGGGCGAGTTGCTCCGCGCGAACCCTGGCCGGCGGTTGTACACCGCCACGAAAATGCCGCCCAAGAACTTCCAGTGGCCCAGCCGCCGGGAATATACGCTGGACGACTGCTTTCCGCCCGACCACATCCAGGAATACGTCGAACGCAGCCTGCGGAACGCCGGTCTCGACGCCTTCGATTTGATGCAGTTCCATACCTGGGAAGACAGCTGGCTGGCCGACGAACGCTGGATCCGCAAGGTGACGGACCTGAAGTCCCAGGGGCTGTTTCGCGCGATCGGTATCAGCCTCAACCGCTGGGAACCATGGAATGGGGTGAAGGCGGTCGAGAGCGGCCTGATCGACGCCGTCCAGGTGATCTACAACATCTTCGACCAGAATCCTCAGGACGACCTGCTGCCCGCCTGTCGTACCCAGGACGTGGCGGTGATCGCGCGCGTGCCCTTCGACGAAGGCACCCTGACGGGCACGTTGACCGAGGACAGCCGCTGGCCTGAGGGCGACTGGCGCAACACCTACTTTGTGGCCGAGAACCTGCGGGCCAGCGTCGAGCACGCCGAGGCCCTGCGCCCGCTGATTCCGCGTGGGATGACGATGCCGGAGTTGGCGCTGCGGTTCATCCTGTCCGAACCCACGGTCAGCACCATCATTCCCGGGATGCGGAAGGTCCCGCACGTCGATGCCAACCTCGCCACCAGCGACGCCGGCCCCCTGGATGCCTCGCTACTGCGCGAGTTAGCCAAGCATCGCTGGGACCGACAGCCGACCCCGTGGTCGCAATAGGTGGTCTAACGAGGTGGACTTCGCGGTGCGGTTCTTGACGGGAGCAACTGCGCCCGCTAGTATCCTCGCGTGTTCGTAAGACAGCGTTTGTCGCTGAGTTCGACTTGGCATCGTTGGCGGCCGGGAGGCGTCCGTGAGACTGGCAGGTAAGGTGGCTCTGATTACCGGCGCGGGTTCGGGGATTGGCCGGGCTTCGGCCCTGCGATTTGCGGCGGAGGGGGCTCGCGTGGTGGTGGTGGATTGGAAGCCGGCTGGGGGCCGCGAGACGGTCGCACAGATTCAGGCGGCAGGTGGCGTGGCCAGCTTTGTCGAGGCGGATGTTTCCCAGGAAGAAGACGTGCAGCGCATGGTCGCGACCGCCGTCGACGTTTACGGACGATTGGACATCCTCTTCAATAACGCGGCCGTGCAGGTGTTCGGCACCATCCCGGAAACATCCACGAGCGATTGGCAGAGGGTGCTGGATGTGAACCTGAAGGGCGTCTACTTAGGCTGCAAGTATGCCCTCCGGCAGATGATCGCCCAAGGCGGCGGCTGCATCGTGAACATGTCCTCCACACTCGGCTTCGTCGGCGACCCGGCCATGCCCGCCTACGGCGCCACGAAGGGCGGCATCCTGGCGATGACCAAGGCGATGGCTCAGGCCCACGGGCGCCAGAACATCCGCGTCAATGCCATCTGCCCCGGCGACGTGGACACGCCCATCGTGCAGGAATACTTTGACCAGCAGCCGGATCCAGCGGCGGCGCGGCGGCAGGTGGCCGCGTACTACGCCCTGGGACGCATCGCCCAGCCCGAGGAAATCGCCCAGGTGGCGCTGTTCCTGGCCTCCGACGAGAGTTCGTTCCTGACCGGCACCGCGATCGTTGCGGACGGCGGGCAGACCAGCAAGTGTTATTGAGAGCAGCTGCCTTGACTACGCTCCGCCAGTTGTACGAGCAGGCCCAGCGGTACTTGCCGGGCGGCGTCTCGGCCACGGCGCGCGCCAATGCGGCCATCGGCCACCCCCTGTACGTGGCTCGTGGCGACGGCGCACGGATCGTCGACGTGGAGGGACGCGAGTACATTGACATGTGTATGTCGCACGGCGCCTCGTTGCTGGGCCACAATCACCCCCGGCTCAAGGCGGCCCTGGCGCAGGCCCTCGACCTGGGCATCATTTGCTCGTACGAGACGGAACACCACGTGGCCCTGGCCCGGCGCGTCACCGAGGTGGTGCCGTGCGCCGAACTGGTACGCTTCGCCGGTTCGGGGACCGAGACGGTGATGCATGCCTTGCGTCTGGCCCGCAGCGCCACGGGCCGCGACAAAATCCTCAAGTTCGAAGGGCACTTCCACGGTTATGCGGATGCCTTGAATTTCAGCGCGGCACCGCCGCTGGATCAGGCGGGCCCGGCCTCGGCGCCCCGCGTCTATCCGGAATCCTCGGGGGTCCCCGCCAGCGCCCACGGTGACATCGTCATCGTCCCGTTCAACGACGAGCCGGCGTTGGAAGCAGCGTTCGCGGCCCACGGCCGAGAAACGGCCGCGCTGATGCTCGAACCGATCAATTACGACCAGGGCTGCATCCTGCCCAAGCCTGGCTTCCTCCAACTCTGTCGGGACCTGTGCGACCGGCACGGCGTGGTCCTGTTCTACGATGAAGTGCTGACCGCGTTTCGCATGGCCCTGGGCGGCGCGCAGCAATACCTGGGCGTGACACCAGACCTGTGCGTGTTGGGCAAGGCGTTCGGTGGCGGCACGCCGATCAGCGCCGTGGCCGGCAAACGCGAGATCATGCAGCAGCTGCGCCCGCTGGGCCGCAGCGAGATGAGCGGCACGTACCTGGCCCACCTGACCACCGTGCTCGGCGCGCTGGCCGCGTTGGAGGAATATAGCCGCCCGGGTTTCTATGAGCGTCTCCACGCGGTCGGTGACTATTTCTATGCTCGCCTTCAAGAACTCATCGAGCACAGCGGGGTGCCGGTGCGACTGCAGTACGTGGGTCCGCGCTTCGGCCTGTACTTCGGGATCAGGGACGAGGTGACTAACTACCGGCAAGCGGCACGCAAGGATCGCGTCCTGGAACAAGTGTTCCTGGCCGGCTGTTATCGCCGCGGCGTGTATTTCGCAGTGTCGCCCCACCACGGATTTTCTGCCGCCCACACCGAAGCGGACATGGACTGCGTGCTGGCGGCGATGGCCGGCGCGCTGGAAGATGTCAAACAGAGCAATGCGTAGGGTGGACCAAGTACTCGCGGCCCACCATCGAGAGCCAGCCGCTTCCGCGGAATTGGTGGGCCGCGAGTACTTGGCCCACCCTACCGTGCCTCGTTGCCAGGCTCTGCCTGGGAACGCACTGCCTTGCCGGCTCCGCCGGCCGGCTTACGAGGCGGAGCCTCGCGTGCAGTGGGTTACGAGGCGGAGCCTCGTAACCAGGACGCTGGGCAGACGACGCGGAGCGTCGAAACACGGGCGTTCCCACGCAGAGCGTGGGAACGAGAGCGGCGTGAAGATGTGCACCGCAGAGGGTTTCACGGCAGCAGCCTGATACAGGACGGGCTCGGCAGGGAGACGGGTGGGCCGACGGAGCGCAAGCGGCCCGTGGAGGGATCGATCTGAAACACGGCGACGTTGTTGCCAGGCATGTTGGCACACAGCAGCAGTTCGCCACCAGGCGAGATCGCCAGGTTCTGCGGTCCTTGGCCGAGACTCGGTTCAATCCCGATCAGCGTCAACCGACCGTTCTCGTCAAGGCGATACGCGGCGATGCTGTCGTGCCCGCGATTCGTGCCGTACAGGAAGCGGCCGTTCGGCGTAATCTTCAGGTCCGCGCAATAGCTCTTGCCGACAAACTCCTGGGGCAGTGTCGAAATCGTCTGCCGCTCGCGGAGCATTCCGGATGCCGAGTCGTAGTCGAACAAAGTCACCGAGTTGCTGAGTTCGTTGATGACGTAAACCTGTTTGCCGGTCGGGTGGAAGGTCAGATGCCGAGGCCCGACGCCGGGCGAGGTTTTCACGAACGGCGGTTGATTGGCGGAGAGTTTGGCCCGAGCGGCATCCAGCCGATAGCCCAGCACCTGGTCGAGTCCCAGATCCGCAGCGTAGGCAAAGCGGTTATCAGGACTGACCACCAGGCAGTGCGCGTGGGGACCCTCTTGGCGTGCGGGATCGACACTCGAGCCGGCGTGTTGCATAAATGACGACGCCTCGCCGAGCGAGCCATCCTCGTGCACCGGCAGTGACGCCACGCTGCCGGTCGCATAATTCGCGACCAGCACCGTCTTGCCAGTCGCGTCGACGTCCAGATAGCAGGCCGCGGAGCCGCGGGCCGACTGCCGGTTCAACAACTTCAGCTGGCCGGTGCGTCCGACGATCGCGAAGGCGGCTACTTGCTCGTGTTCCGCGCCTCCGAACTTGCGCGCGTGAATCGAGTACAGGAACCTTCCATCCCGCGATACGGCCAGGAAGAAAGGATGCTCGACGCCCGTCGTCCGCTGCACGGCCTGCAGGTGGCCAGTCTGCGGGTTTAGCTGGAAAGCCTGAATGGCGCCGTCGTCCCCGGCCGCGAAGGATGAAATAAACACCAGCGGCTCATCCGCCTGCGTCGTCGAAACTGTGGTAGTTAACATGGCACTCACGATGATTGGAAGCAGGGATCGGATCGATTCAGAATTCATGGGTTACTCCCGTCAGAAAGCAGCTGTCGAAGCTCATGCGTCACCGTGTATTGCGGATGACTACGGCGGTCCACTTATCATCCGGATCGCTGGCCCGACCGCCATCCCTACTTTGGGAAAACTGCAGGCCGTGTGGATTTCGGCTGGCCTAATCCTTACCATTAACCGCGAGCGGGATAACAATACGTGCTGCACAAGCGTGGAGGCCGTCAGCGATGTTTCTTGACCCCAACGTCGAACTGCATTCGGTGTCACCTTGTCCGGCGCACTTGCTACGGACCTGCGCGGCGAGGCGCGGAACACGACAGTCAGGCATCCGCTGCGCCGCGCTGGGATGGCTGCTGCTGGGCCACCTCGTATTCGTCGGCAACCGTGGCGCTGTCGCCGCCAAAGCGCAGGAACTCTTCGCCTGCACGTTCCAGAATACCGCGCTCGCCAAACCGTGGAAGATCATCGGCGGCACATGGCAAGTGCAGCAGGGTGTGCTTCAGCAGGTGAATGCGGGCCTCGACGATCCCAGCAAAGTGGTCCTCATCATCGGCGACGCCGACGAACTCTCCTCCGGAATCGTGCTGACCGCCAAGCTTCGTCTGGACACCTGGAAAGGCGACGACCAGGCCCGTGCCGGCGTCGGCTTGTGCTGCGATCCCGACACGGGCTACGGGCTGAATCTCGCGTTCAACCGGGGACAACTCCAGTTCGTCCACGACTACGTGACATGGGTGCCCGGCTGTGCCTTTTCCTACCAGACCGGCGCGTGGTATTGGATGAAACTGTGCAAGACCCCGGGCGCGTTGCGAGGCAAAGCGTGGCGCGACGGCGAGCCGGAGCCGGCCGACTGGATGGTGTCTTGGACGGGCTTCGATGAAACCCTGACCGGTTATCCAGCCCTCCTTGGCTGCTCGGGCGGTCCAGGCGCGGGCGGGTCGACGGTCTCGTTTGCCGAGTGCTGCGTGCTGCGCATCGGCCTCGGCCCGACGTCGTACTACACGAAAAAACCTACCTGGCAGGAGACGATGACAGCCAGTCTCGAGGCTCTTGCCAGGCAGAACACCGCGACGGCGGACTCCGGGCTCAAGACCGGCGAGGCTCGGAACGAGAGTCTCTGGCGACGGCTGCGGCGCGATTTCTCCGAGCCTCCAGCGCGGCGGCAAATGGCCTGGGAGCGGCAAGACGCCATCTGGCCGCAGGCCGGACAACGCGTGACGGCTGCCGGGTTGACCGAGCGCTACGCCGGTGCTGCGCGAGCCGGTCTGGCCGAACAGGCTCGTCAGCTCGCCAAGCACGTGCAGTCCACCGCGGACCTCGCACCACTCCGCAGTCTGTACTATCGCTCGCGAGAGATCGAAGAGCTGATCGCCCGGTGGGACGAGGCCAAGGTCCAATCCCTGCGTCTGGCAGTGGTTGATCTCCTGCGGACGTTCGGAGACCGGTATGCTCAAGGGCCGGAGTATCTGCGGCGTCTGGCGGAGCTGGAGGCCGACGTGGCAGAGGCCCGCGGCCACGCAGGGCGGCCGGCCGGCCTCGAACCCTTGGCCGCCGCCATGCAGCGTTTCGAGTCGCTACGGGCGGAAGCCTTGTTGGCCAATCCGCTCTTGGATTTCGACCGGCTCGTGCTCGTGAAGCGTGCCGACGCCGAGCAGAAGGCGCCGCGTCCACGGGTCCGCGGGGAAGCGGCAAATTTCGTGGGCAACGACACCATCGGGTTCCTCAACGGCCTGCCGATCAACTTCCAGGGCAACGGCTACCTGCGCGAGATTGCCTTCGACAATGAGATCGCTGTACTTTCGCCGGTCCGCCCCGGCGGGCAGCTCACGACGGTCTATCGCCCCGACAAGCCGGTCTTCGTCGGCGATCTGAAGATGCACTTCGACGCGGAGCGGTTACTGTTTTCCTCGGTCGGCAGTCACGAACGTTGGCAGATCTTCGAGGTGGGAGTCGACGGCCGTGGGCTGCGTCAGGTCACGCGCGGCGAGGAGAGCGATGTCGACAACTACGACTCCTGTTACCTGCCGGACGAGCGCGTCCTGTTCGCCTCGTCGGCCTGTTTCCAGTCGGTCCCGTGCGAGCGGCGGTGCGACGAGGTGGCTAACTTCTGCGTCATGAACGCCGACGGCTCGGCCATGCGCCGCCTGTGCTTCGACCAAGACCACAACTTCTATCCTTCCCTGATGGCGGACGGCCGCATCCTGTACACCCGCTGGGAATACACCGACATTGCGCATGCCTTCACCGGGCGGCTGATGACGATGAATCCCGATGGGACCGGGCAACGGGCCCACTATGCCAGCGGCAGTTTCTGGCCCAACCGCATCTTTTACGCCCGGCCCATCCCCGCTTGCCCGACGAAATTCGTGGCCATCGTCACCGGGCATCACGGAACGGCGCGCGCCGGCGAGTTGGTGTTGTTCGACGTGGCCCAGGGCCGGCATCTGGCGGAAGGGGCCGTGCAACGGATCCCAGGACGCGGGAAGCCCGTCGAGGCGAAAATGGTCGACAACCTGGTCGATGCCTCCTGGCCGAAGTTCCTGCACCCCTATCCCCTGAGCGACAAGTACTTCCTGGCGTCGTGCCGACCCAACCCGCAGTCGCCTTGGGGGGTCTATCTGGTCGACACGTTCGACAATCTGCTGTTGCTCCGCGAGGAGGAAGGTTGCGTGCTGTTCGAGCCGATTCCGCTACGGAAAACACCGCGCCCGCCGGTCATTCCCGAACGGGTGAACCTCGCCAGCCGGGAAGGGACGGTTTATTTGCAGGACATCTACCTTGGCCGCGGGCTCCAGGGCGTCCCGCGCGGCACGGTCAAGCAGCTCCGGCTGTTTACCTACCACTTCAATTACTTCGGCACGTCGGGCATCGAGGACTACGTGGGCATGGACGGTCCTTGGGACGTGCGCCGCGTGCTGGGCACCGTGCCGGTAGCTGCCGACGGCTCGGCCTACTTCACCGTCCCAGCCAACACGCCCATCGCCCTGCAACCCTTGGACGCCGAAGGGAAGGCCGTGCAACTGATGCGCAGCTGGTTCACTGCCATGCCGGGCGAAGCTGTCACGTGCATCGGCTGCCACGAACATGCCAACGATGCACCCCCACGTTCGCCGGCCGGCATGCCGGCCGGCGCGCCCGTGTCGATCACGCCGTGGCACGGCCCCGTGCGCGGGTTCAGTTGGGATCGCGAAGTACAGCCTGTGCTGGACAAGTACTGTGTGGGCTGCCACAACGGCCAACCGCAGCCTGGAGGCACGGTGGCGTGCGACCTGCGGCGTGCGGAGCCAACCAGCATGCCGCAATCGCCGTTTCCGTTCCCGCCCTCGTTCTACGAACTGCGACGGTATGTCCGCAGTCCCGGCCTGGAGGGGCCGAGCGTCATCCCGGTGGCTGACTACCACGCCGATGCTAATCCACTGGTGCAAATGCTCCGCAAAGGCCATCACCGTGTCCGGCTGGATACCGAGGCGTGGGACCGGCTGGTGACGTGGATCGATATGAACGCCCCGGCCTACGGGACTTGGCTCGAGATTCCTACCGTCCGCAATCGGGAACAGTATCTCCGGCAGCCGACGGCGTTCTTCACGAGTGGGCTGCGGCCGTCGTCGGTCGACGAGATCCAGCACTTCCGTCAACGGCGTCTGGAGATGCAACGCCGTTACGGCGGCGTGGACGACGATCCGGAATCCGTTCCCGTCGTGCCAAGCGAACCAGTGAGCCCGCAGTTGCCGCCGCCCGAGACGCCGCCCGCCGAGATTGTCGCGCCGGCCGGTTGGCCGTTCGACGCTGCGGAGGCCCAACGGCGTCAGGCCGCCGCGGGCACGCCCACTCGGCGGACGATCGAGCTCGGCGCCGGCGTCATCATGGACTTGGTGCGCATCCCCGCGGGAGACTTTGTGCTGGGAGATCCGGCGGGCGATCCCGACGAACGGCCGCGGGAAGTCGCGAAGATCTCGCGCCCGTTCTGGATCGGCACGTGTGAAGTGACCAATGCCCAGTTCCAGCGATTCCATCCGTCGCACGACAGCGGCTCCGAACCTATGTTGTGGCTCAAATGGCACCCGGGCCACTTCGTCGCGCTGAACCAACCCCAGCAGCCCGTCTGCCGCGTTTCGTGGCAGGAAGTCGGCGCCTTCTGCGAGTGGCTGTCGCAGCAGACCGGTAAGAAGTTCACGCTGCCCCACGAAGCGCAGTGGGAATGGGCCTGTCGGGCGGGGAGCGATACACCGTGGAGCTTCGGCGCTGCCGCCGCCGATTTTCCCGCCTTCGCGAATCTGGCGGACTCGACGCTGTTGGAACTTGGTCGGCGGGCCGCTCTGGAGAAAGTCAAGCCGTTCTTCGCGGTGGAACCGGCCGACGACCGACAGGCCGTCTCCGCGCCAGTCGGCTCGTACCGGCCTAACGCCTGGGGCGTCTACGACATGCACGGCAACATCGCCGAGTGGACCGCCAGTGCGGATCTGCCGTATCCGTTCCGGGCCGACGACCCGCGCCAGGCCGCAGCCGACACACGGAGAATCGTCCGCGGCGGCTCCTGGCGTGAACGGGCCGACCTGGCGCGCTCCGGCTGCCGTCTGAGCTACCAGCCGTGGCAGCGCGTGTTCAACGTTGGCTTCCGCGTGATCTGCGAGACGGACTAGGCGATATTCTGGCCCCTACGCGTCAAGCATGAGACTTAACGATTCAGCAGAGACGGGGCGTGAGACAAGGGGTCAGACGTGGGGTGTTCAGTTTGTCTGATTCTGCGTTGAATTGGTGTTTTCCCGAATGCCTGATTTTGTTCCATTCTGGTTTGCCTCGCAGAGCGATTACGAAATCAAGGATGACCGAGTGGCCCCTGGGGCACCCCTGCTCGTGATCCACAAGTTGATGCCCCAAAGGGGCAGCCACATAGCAGCCGGCGCAGCCCTGGGATCACAAGGTCCCCCAAAATCCCTGCCCTGAAAGGGCGCAACCTGGAACGGGTGGTGCCCTTTCAGGGCACGTGATCGGGGTCGGCCCCTTTCCCAGGGCTGCGCCCTGGGCTATCGGGTTGGCCGCCGTTGGCGGCGAACGCCGGTGGTTGGCGATGATTGGTTCCAATCGTCGGCGGCGCTTGTTGGCGGTCGTCCGACCGTCCGCACCAAAGGTGCGTAATTCGATAGCCCAGCAGCCCTGGGACCACAAGGTCCCCCGAAATCCCTGCCC
>JAPLNJ010000350.1 GCA_026692885.1 Planctomycetota bacterium
TCGAACGGCCCGGCCGTTCGGCCATGCAGGTCGCCGCGCCGTTGACGGGCGTGGTGACGCGGATCTGGCCGCTGCAGGGCGAGACGGTGACTCCCGGTCAACCGTTGTTCGATTTACGGCTGACGCACGAAGAGGTCGTGGAAGCCCAGGCAGATTTCCTTCGCACCGCCGAGGAACTGGACGTGATCAAACGCGAGATCGCCCGACTTGAAGAGGTCGCTAAGGGTGGGGCTATCGCTGGCAAGACCCTGCTGGAACGGCAATACGAGAAGCAGAAGCTGGAAGGGGTTTTCCGAGCGCAGCGGCAGCGTTTGCTCCTGCATGGGCTGTCGACGATACAAGTCGATGGAATCGTGGCCGAACGGACGCTCCTGGCAGGGCTGACGGTCACTGTGCCCGACCAGTTTGACGAGCACGGCCAGGCCGACAAGGCGGACAGCTCGCGTCTGCTCCAGATCGAGGAACTCAAGGTCACGAAGGGGCAGTACGTGAAGGCGGGCGATCCGCTTTGCGTGCTCGCCGACCACGCGAAGCTCTACCTCCAGGGGAAGGCCTTCGAGCAGGACGCGGCGGTTCTGGAGCAGGCCGTCAGCAACGAGTGGCGGGTGACGGCGGTTATCGAAGCCACGGGCAGGGAACGCCAGCTGGTGCCTGACTTGCCGATCGTGTACCTGGCCAACAAGGTCGAACCCGAATCGCGGGCATTTCTGTTCTACGTCGAGCTGCCCAACCAAGTCGTCCGCAACCGCGAGCGACCGGATGGCCACCGCTTTGCCAGTTGGCAATTCAAGCCGGGCCAACGGGTGGAGTTGATGATTCCCGTGGACAGGTTGGCCGACCGCATCGTGCTCCCGCTGAACGCTGTCGTGCAAGACGGAGCTGAAGCTTACGTGTTCGAGCAGAACGACGGACACTTCGACCGCCGCGCGGTGCGGGTGGAGTACCGTGACCAATACTCCGCGGTGATTGCCAACGACGGCACGCTGCAGCCGGGCAAGCTGGTCATCGTTTCGGGAACCTACCAGGTCCACCTGTCGATGAAGAACAAAGCGGGTGGCGCACCTGATCCGCACGCCGGACACAATCATTAGTCGAGAGTCGAGAGTCGAGAGTCGAGAGTCGAGAGTCGAGAGTCGAGAGTCGAGAGTCGAGAGTCGAGGGGCGAGAGGCGAGGGGCGAGGGGCGAGGGGCGAGAAGGCCGTCGATTTCGCGGATCGGGTATACGCGGTGACGCGCGAGTTTCCCGATGCAGAGCGGTTTGGGCTGACTAGTCAGATGCGACGCGCGGCCGTCTCGGTCTCATCCAACCTGGCGGAAGGAAGCAGCAGGTCGTCAGACAACGACTTCGCACGTTTTGTGGAGATTGGCTACGGCTCCCTGATGGAAGTCGTCTCCCAGTCGCAGATCGCCCTGAAACAAGGAATCTTGCCACCGCCGGATCGCGACGACCTGTACGCGTCCGCCGACGAACTCGCCCGCATGCTCAGCGGCCTGCGGTCGTCACTCCTGCGTCCGAAAAACAAGAAACTCTGATCCGCAAGCACCAATCCTCCAGCTCTAAACTCTAAACTCTAAACTCTGGACTCTGGACTCTCATGCTCAATGCCATTATCCGCTTCTCGTTGCACCATAGGCTGTTGGTCGTAGCCGCGGCGCTGATGATCGTGGGCTATGGCGGCTGGCAACTCAATCAGCTCCCGATCGACGTCTTCCCGGACCTGAACCGGCCTCGCGTGACCGTGATGACCGAAGTGCCTGGCCTGGCCCCGGAGGAAGTCGAGGCCCTGATCACATTCCCACTGGAATCGGCGCTCAACGGGGCGACCGGCGTGCAAGCGGTGCGCAGTTCCTCGGGGGTCGGAACCTCGATGATCTACGTCGAGTTCGACTGGGGGACCGACATCTACGTGGATCGCCAGATCGTGGCGGAGAAACTGGCCTTGGCCGCTGACCGCATGCCGGAGGGCATTCGGCCGCAGTTGGCGCCCATTTCGTCGGTCATGGGCCAGATCATGATTGTGGGGATGTGGAGCGAGGGGAATCAGACGGATCCGATGGAAATCCGCACGCTGGCGGACTGGGTCGTACGCCAGCGGCTCCTGACCATCCCGGGTGTGTCGCAGGTGACCACGATGGGCGGACAGCGCAAACAGTTCCAAGTGCTGGTGAATCCCACCAGCTTGCTGTCCTACGGGGTGACGCTGCACGAGGTCGAGACGGCGCTCGAGAAGAGCAACTCGAACGTCACGGGCGGATATCTTGATTCTCAAGGCCCGAACGAGTACTTGGTGCGCGCGCTCGGGCGAGTCCAGTCCATCGAAGACCTGCAGGAGTTGGTCGTGAAGATTCGCGACGGGCGCCCAGTCCTGCTGCGGCAAATCGCCCGGGTCCTCGAAGGGCCCCAGGTCAAGCGCGGCGACAGCTCGGCGTTTGTGCGAGTCCAGAGTCCAGAGTCCAGAGTCCAGAGTCGGAAAAAAGAGAGGGCAGGGAGCGAGGATTCTTCTGCTCTCGACTCTCGACTCTCGGCTCTCGACTCCTTCGCCGGCGGTCCGGCCGTGCTCCTGACGATCAACAAACAGCCGGGGACGGACACCCGGCGACTCACCGAGCGCGTGACGGACGCACTGAAAGAGCTGGGACCGTCCTTGCCGGCGGATATTCGCATCGTTCCCGAGCTGTACCAACAAAAGCAGTTCATCGACTTGGCCATCGCGAATGTGATGGCTGCCCTGCGCGACGGCGGCATCCTAGTCGCCATCATCCTGTTCATCTTCCTCCTGAACTTCCGGACCACGTGTATCACCTTGACGGCCATCCCGCTGTCCATTGTCGTCACCGGGCTGGTCTTCAAGTGGTTCGGCATGTCGATCAACACGATGACCCTGGGCGGCCTGGCCGTTGCCATCGGAGAGTTAGTTGATGATGCCATTGTGGACGTGGAGAATATCTACCGCCGACTGCGGGAGAACCGACATTCCGGCCATCCCAAGCCGGCGTTGCTAGTCGTGTTCCAAGCGAGCGCGGAGATCCGCAATTCGATCGTGTTCAGCACCTTGATTATCGTGCTGGTCTTCATCCCGCTGTTCGCTCTGAGCGGGATGGAAGGGCGTTTGTTCACGCCCTTGGGGACCGCCTACATCGTGTCTATCCTCGCTTCGCTGGTGGTGTCCTTGACGGTGACCCCGGTGCTCTCCTACTGGCTTCTGCCCAACGCCGGCATCACGCATCGGGAGCAGGAGAGCTTCGTCCTCCGCGGGCTCAAGGCGTTGGCTGGTTGGGTGATCGGCAGGAGCCTTTGCGTCTCCCAGCCCATCTTGCTCGCCGCCTTGGCGGCGGTCGGCGTGAGTGTCGCCGTGTTGCTGCAGATGGAGAGTGACTTCATGCCTCCGTTTGACGAGGGGGTGGCGCAGCTGAACGTCCTCTTGCCGCCGGGCACTTCGCTGCAGCGGTCCAAAGAGGTCGCCCGCATGGTCGAGCGGCGGTTGCAGAAGATCCAGGGCGTCGAGGGGTTCGTTGCGCGGACGGGCCGGGCCGAACTCGACGAGCACATCATCGGCGTCAACATGACCGAGTTCATCATCAGCTTCAATCCCCAGAGCAGCCGCAGCCGGGAAGCGGTGCTCGACGAGATCCGCGAGGCGATGGCGGACATCCCCGGGATCGTCACCAGCGTCGAGCAGCCGCTGGCGCACTTGATTTCGGCCATGCTGTCCGGCGTCCAGGCGCAGGTGGCCATCAAACTGTATGGGGATGACTTGGATGTGCTGCGCGCCAAGTTACAGGAAATGAAGACCATCGTGCAAGGTGTCCCCGGGGTCAAGGATCTGATGGCCGAGCCGCAAATCTCGATTCCGCAACTGCGGATCGAATTGGATCGACATCAACTCGCTCGTTTCGGCTTGACACCCGGCGACGTGAACAAATTCGTCGAAACGGCCCTGCATGGCCGGGTGGTGTCGGAAGTGCTCCTCGGCCAGCGCACGTTCGATCTGGTCGTGCGCTTCGACGAACCCTACCGGGAGAACCTGGAATCGCTGAAACGGATGTCTCTGGAATTGCCGGAGGGCGGGACGACGCCGCTGGCTTCGGTTGCCAAGATCTACCCAGCGGGCGGCCCCAACACGATTAACCGCGAGCAGGTCCGCCGCCGCGTCGTCCTGCAGTGCAACACCTCCGGTCGCGGTCTGGTGGATGTCGTCCGGGACATCGACCAGCGGCTCAAGACTGTTCAAGACCAGCTGCCCACGGGCTATTTCATCGAGTACGGCGGCCAATTCGAGAGCCAGCAGTCGGCCTCCCGCATGATCGGCGTGCTGTTCAGCGTCTCGCTGGCGGGGATGTTTCTGGTGCTGTTTACGATGTTCCGCTCGGTCAACTTCTCGCTGCAAGTCATGGCCGCCCTGCCGATGGCGTTCATCGGCGCGGTGGCGGCCATCAAGCTGACCAATCAGACCCTGACGATTGCCAGCATGGTGGGCTTCATCTCGCTGTGCGGCATCGCCACGCGAAACGGAATCTTGCTGCTGGATCACTACATTCACTTGGTGAAGTATGAGGGCGAGACCTGGTCCCGCCAGATGCTGGTCCGCGCCGGGAAAGAACGATTGGCACCCGTGCTGATGACCGCCTTGACCGCCGGGATCGGCTTGGTGCCTCTGGCGCTGGCCGCGGGAGAGCCGGGCAAAGAAATCCTCTACCCGGTGGCGACGGTGATCATTGGTGGACTGATCAGCAGTACCCTCCTGGAATTCCTGGTGCGGCCAGCCTTGTTCTGGACCATCGGGCGGAAGGCGGGCGACCGCATCGTCGCCGCGCACCAGGCCGAGATCGAATTGGAAGAGCGGGAAACCGTGCTGGTTTCGGGCAGCCAGTGTGACCCCAGTCAACTGCCGTAACCGCAGGCTTGGCGGGAACTACTCCCTTGGAGAAAGGAACCTGATGAGCAGGGGGCGTTGGTTGGCCAACGTAGGGAGGCTATGAGGCGGGCTAGTGGCCGCGCAAGAATAACTTGATCCAATAGGAATTTGTAATGCTGGCGAGTCTGGGATGGTTTCGATGAAGGGCGTCCTAATCTTTTGCCCTAATCTTCCTCCGGCTGCATGGGAATGGAGGGAGAGATTAAGGGGAAAGATTAGGGTTCCGGCGGAGCCGGATAAGTTGAACGCTTGGCCGTCCTACAAGGATTTGACCAACTTATTTGCCGCTCGCCTAACACCACAGACCGCGATTCAGTACCCGCCGACGTCGCTGATCCGGATCACGGGTGTCACGGTCTGCATTTCGGTTGGATCGAGCGACTTTCGGTTCATGACCACGTAGAGCTTGGTGAGACGGATCGGATAGGTCACGCTACGGCCGTTGCCCTGCAACCGCTGGCACCGGCCGCCGGGGGACGAGTAGACGACGGGCGACTGCGCGTCGATGGGGAACTGGATGAAATGCCAACCGTCGAAATTGATGGACAGTTCGCCGGGCCAGTCATGCCATTCATTTCCGTGCGTGCGCCAGACGTTGCCGGTGGCATCCTGGAACTCGAAGACCACCTTGCCCCACGAGGAATTACCTTTCACCCACAGGCCGAGCGTGTGCGGCTCGCCCGGAATTGGCGCCGGTTTGGCAGTGGTGATCGCACCGTATTCGCCGATGTAGTCGGAGAGCGCGCTGTCGCCGTGCAGTTCCAGGCACGAACCCCGCTCCGCATCCTGCACCTGCCGCAGGCTGAATCTCCCCGGAACGTGACGCGGCAGTTCGCCGGTCTGTTTCGTGAGACTCTCGTCCTGGCAGAGACTCCAAGCGGATCCGTCGTCCAGCTTGTCGGCCACGCGGAATCCCTGCGGTGCTGGTTCCGTGATCTGACGCAGGACACGGGCCGCTGTCAGCGGTTGGGTACGCGCCCTGAGGTCCGCCCTCCCACAACTTCTCGGGCATGCCCGTCTGGCCCGCCGCCGTTTCAATGCCGATGGTGTCCACCAACGACGGGTCGAACCCGTGTCGTAGCAGCGAGGCGACAATGGCGGCCGAGGCACTTGTGTTGCCGACGATGATCTTGAGCTCCGGGAATTTCTCGCGGTACAGCCGAGCGGCCGACGTCGCGATTTCCACCCGCTGACGGGCCTTCTTCACGGTCGGTTCGTCCTCCTCCGCTTTACCGCCAAACAGCTCTGCCGGCAGGTAGTTCCCGTAGCTCTCGTGGAAGATCAGGATCGATTTGCAGTGCGGGAACTTACGCACCCATTCCGCCACTTTGGTTTCGCTGCCGGCCGGGGCGTCGGCTTTGAAGATCCAGCCGATCTGATTGAGCGTCACCTGCCACGGGGCGAAATCGGCCTCGGTGTACTTCGTCCAGCCGAACGTCGTCTTGTGGAAACCAGCCTTGTGGAGCAGGGGGCCGATGATGGCGACATCGTCACAGCCGTAGTGTGCTCCGCCGAACCACCACACGCCGTACGGCGAATCGTAGCCGGCCTTTCGCCGGTCAGGTCCGAGCACGGCGAAGGCTGCCTCGTGGACGAGCAACGGCTGCGTCGCAACACCGCGGGACGCGAGCGCAAACTTTAGTCCGTACCAGCCCGGGCGCGGCACGTTCAACGGGATCGTGTGCCGGCGCTCCTCGCCCCCCGCCGAGAAGTCCAAGGCGACGCGATCTTCACGCAGGAGCGCGCCGGACACGTCGGTGATCCGCCACGAGAGCGTCGTCTGGCACGGCTCGGTAGCTTTGATCACGGCGACCGTTTCGGGAATTTCAGCGTTGTAAAAGATGTTGCCGGGCTGCTTGGGCGCCAGCGAGAACTCCGTGGGACAGCGTTCCAGTGTGATCCCGAAGACGTGTACCGCGCTGGTGGAACCACGCACCGGCTTCACACCCTCGATGCGGCCGAGCAAATCAATGTCCAGGTATCTACCGTCGAGCATGGCTGCGTGGGGGTCCTTGTCCGAGACCAGCAGGTCGAGAATTCTTCCGGCGTCCAGAGCGAGTTCCGCGAGATACAGCGGCGTTTCCACCGCCTGGCCGTCCGCCGCGTACGCGACCGTGCCCACACGCCGGAGGTTCTCGGCGGGCGTCTCGCCGGCGCGCGGCAGAGCCACGGCAGCGTGCGTCATCGCTGTTCCCCGGCCGGAACGGGCGAAACGCGTCATGCGGACCGTCAGCACCGGCTCTTTTCGGGGATCAGGCTCGGCGGCACAGAGCACATAGGCCTTGTGATAGAAGGCTTGCGGCACGGAGAAATGGAGCGTCTCCGGCATCCCGTCGAAGGGCGTGCGAGACAAATGCTCGTCGCACTCCAGCGCCCACGAGCCCTTCATCTCCCGGACGACGCCCGCATCGCCGTTGCCCGTGCCGTCCGCGACGAGCAGCGGAACGCCGATCTCGGACAGCGCCTTGGCCTCCGCCGAACCACGTTCGGCGCCCGCGGTCCACTTCGGCGGAAGGCCTGCGACGCGTTGCAGGCCCTTGGCCAGCGAGACCCGCGCGTCTCGCATCGCACCCGGCTTCGCAATCCGGCTGATGTCCAGCACACAATACTTGTCCTCAACCGCTGGCAGTGGATACGGCGATTGGTCCCTGATTGCCGCTCCCGCCGGGAGCGAAACCTGGACCTGCCGCAAGCCGCTCGCGGTCGGGAACACTCCCGCATAGCAGCCGTTAATCCACATTTCCACCCGGTCGGGCCGGTTGCGGAACTCGTAGTGCACGAACGTTTGCGAAGCGGCCGGCAGGCTGTCCCAGCGCTGGAGCAGTTCGTCCTGCTGCTGGTCCGTGTAGCGGAACAGATTCGGCTTCGCAAACAGCCTGAGGTTGGTTCCCGACACGGCGACGAACGAATCGCCCGCTTGGACCTCTGCATACGCCGGTTTCGCATTCTGCGGCGCGTCGGCCGGTTGTGGTAAGCGGCGTTTGCCGGACTGCGGCCGTACGTCCAACGTCAGCAACTTCTTGCCGCCGCCGGAAAACTCCAGCACGATCTGTGTGGCAGCTTTGCCACCCGGCGTGATCGACAAACCGATGGCCTGGTCCTCGGCTGCCAACGGAATGGTCACAACCGCTGGCTTCGCCGCCCCGTTCTGCTCGCGCTTCTCCGTCCCCCAGGCCGCCGCCGAAACGACGGCCAGCGGCACGACCACCAGACGAAAATACGCACGTCGCATACGTTGATCCTTCCTACGTTCGGCCGAAAATAACGCCCACGCCCCGGTACTCCGAGGAGAGGGTTGGGGTGCCCCGCGCAAAATCGCGGTGGGAAGCTGACTGGAGTCTATCCCGTTTTCATGCCGCGCGAAGACAGGGGTCGGGTGTACGAATTTCAGTTTTTGCGGCCCCAAGTCCATGACCAAGAAACAGCTACTCGCCGCAAAACCTGAAATTCGAACACCCGACCCCCAGCCACACGTCCGCCCAGTTTTGCGCGGGCCAGGGTTGGGGTGCGGGGTCGAACCGCAAATGCCGAAGTTGTTCTTCGGGCGTTCCGAAGTTCGGCCGCTCTTACGCTTCGCGGCTACGGCATGCGCGAATTGTCATCGCCCGCGTTGGCGGCGTCAACGAGGCGTTCGGTGGCCCACCGTCGGCACGGCGAGACCCGCTGACTTCGGACCTGGGCGATCCATACGCGATTCACACCGACGGCGCGGCTGCGGACCTGAAGGAGCAACTCTCGGTCCTGACCACGAAGGTGGCCGAGGCGGACGGGAAGATCCGCGAAGCGGCGCGGCCGCAGAAACTGCATTTCGAACTGTCGACGGCTCCGTGAGACCGCCAGGAGGGAACGAGCGGGCCGCATCCACCGCGTCGGCGTTGCGTTGTGAGCGGCAAGGCGCTAGCCGCCGGTGGCCTTCGGACCAAGAAGGCCCGCTGGGAAGAGATCCTGAAGCAGGCCCAAGCGGACGACATCCAAGTCCGACTGGACGATGCTCTGGAGGTCTTGGCAAAAACCTACCCGGACAAGCTCCGCGGCCTGCTGCCCAGAATCTACGCCGGCTCGAATCTCAGCCGCGAGAACGTCACCGGTCTGATCAACCTGTTCTCCAAGGACATCTTCCGGCAGGACCACGGCGGCGAAGATCTGGTAGGCAGCGTCTACGGGTATTTCATCGGCGAGTTCGCCAATTCCGAGGGCAAGCGGGGCGGCGAGTATTTCACTCCGCCCTCAATCGTCCGGATGCTGGTAGCGATGCTCGAACCGAAGCAAGGCGTCGTGTTTGACCCTGCTGCGGCTCAGGCGGCATGTTCGTGCAGTCCGATCTGTTCACGAAGCACAACCGCCAGCTGTCTTTCTTCGGGCAGGAATCGAAGGATTTCACCTACCGACTGTGCCGGATGAACCTGTTCATCCACGGAATCGACGGCAAGATCGAACTGGGCAACTCGTACACGGACGACAAGCACGCCACCATCAAGGCCGACTACATCCTGGCCAATCCGCCGTTTAACGACGGGGCCAAGGGCGAGAACGGCTGGGGAGCGGACAAGATCCCCGACAAGGATTCGCGTCTGTTGGTCGGCGGGAAGCAGATGCCTCTCTCGCCGCGTAACGCCAACATGATGTGGATCATGCACTTCCTGTACCACCTGAAGGACAACGGCACGGCGGGGTTCGTGATGGCCACCGGCGAGTTGTCCAACAGCGAGACGGTTCGCCTGGAAGTACGTAAAGCTCTGGTCGAACACGATTGTGTGGACTGCATCGTGCAGCTGACCGGCCAGTTGTTCGCCAACACGCAGATCCCCTGCGGCCTGTGGTTCCTGTCCAAGAATCGCGCCGGCAAAGGCGGCTTCCGCAGACGCACCGGCGAAATCCTGTTCATCGACGGCCGCAAGCTCGGCGCGCTCATCCCGGGCTCACGGAAACAGAAGCAACTCACGGAGGAAGAACTGGAGCGGGTCGCCAGCGTCTACCGGCAGTTCCGGCGTACCGGCATCCCGGACGAGGTTGCCGGCTTCTGCAAAGTCGTTACGCTGGACGAGGTGCGGAATCACAAATACGCCCTGACCCCCGGTCGCTACGTCGGCGCGGCGGACGTCGAGGAGGACGACGAGCCGTTTGAGGAGAAGCTGCCGCGTCTGACGAAGCTCCTGCGCGAGCAGATCAAGCAGGCTGCCCAACTCGACGCCGAAATCGAAGCGGTGCTTACGGAACTGAGCAACATCAACTAAGCACCCCGCAAAGTCTCGATGAGGAAATCCCTGATGAACGACTCACAACTTCCAGCGCCGCTGTCTCCCGTCGGTCAATTGCTCAGCTACCGTGATGGGGGGCTAAACCTCCGAGTCAGGATCGACGACCAAACGGTCTGGCTGACACAGGCCCAAATGGCCGAGCTATTTCAGACGACTCCGCAGAACATAACCATCCACATCAAAGGCATTTACGAGGAAGGGGAACAGACCGAAGCGGCAACCTGTAAGGAATACTTACAAGAGCGTTCGGTGCTCACGATACAACGGCCGCCGCTCCTTTTCGGTGAATCCCCGTGTCGCCAGCGCTAGCGCGATATGATGTGTGGCGTGGCAACAGTCCAGCACCTCGTACGGATCAGCGTGAGCTTGACGCGATACAGATGCGGCGCGCCCATCCCGTTCGGCCACCACAACTTCGGCTTGGCGACCGTGAACGATTCCTGGATCCAGTTGCGGCCGGCGCTGGTCTGCAGCGGGAACGTGCGGTCCAAGGCGATTGCCCCGCCTGTCTTCTCCGCCAGTTCGACGCGCAGCGCGAATCGCGATTTGCTCGGCGTGCCCACGTGCCAATCGCCGGACCCGTCCACCAACTGCGCGTTCTTCCACGGATGCAGGTGCAACTGCAGCGAGTGGGTTCCCGCAAACACCTCGACTCCCAGCGACAACCGCGCTGCGTCGGCAGCGGCGTTCTCGGTCACCAACAGGGGGCGTTCGAGATGACCGAGCGGCACCAGCTCGATGCGCGCCCCACGCCATAGGCCGAGCGGAAAGAACATCTCGCCGCCCGTGCCGCCGGCGATGACCCACGGCTTGATCACCGTGCCTTCCGGTCCGCGGGGTTTCCAGCCGGCCTGGTTGCCGTGGTTGCCCGCTCTCACCTCCACAATGATCTCGTTTGCCGCCCCGAACCGTGTCTGTTGGCTGATCTCGATCGCCGGTCCGCCGAACATGCCTGCATGGCGGCCCAGCAGCGTGCCGTTGAGCCAGATGCGCGCGAAGTAGTCGATCCCGTCGAAACACAGAAAGGCGTAACCGTCGCTCTGTTTTGGCGGCAACGTGAGTGTGCGGCGGTAGTACCAGACCTTCTGGTCCACCCAGTCGTACTGTTTCGAGTTCAGGTGCTCATACGGATGCCCGCACTGGCCAGCGCGGTGCAAGGCCCACTGCACCGTGCTCGGCACCTGCGCCGGAAACCAATTCGTCACCGCGTCCAATTCTGTCGTGTCGCCGATCGGGGTGTCGCACCAGCCCAACTGCCACTGGCCGTCCAACGCCAGATGCTGCGCGCCGGATCGCGGCGTAATCCGGTAGGGTTGCCAGAGGCTGGGCACCGTGTCCGTGGGCGCCGTCGCCGACACACTCGCGCGCGGGGCCAGCACGGTAAGGACGATCAGGAAAGCTCCGGCAACAGCCCTTCGCAGCCTGGTCGACATTGAGGGGGCAGTGTTTGGTGTGGCGGCAGGCATGATCTCTCCTAAGTGAGGTCGGGCGTCGTCAATTGCGTTCCCCCAGCCACCGTCTGAATCTCCCGCTTCTTGTCCTACATCAAGGGTGGTTTTCCGAGCTTGCGGCGGATCGACACAAACTGGCCGGCATGCATCAGCCAGTGCATGCCCAAGAGCATCAGGACGGCGGCGACCGTCGGGGCATACGCGCGCATGGCTTCGGGGCCCGGAGCTTCCAGGCTGCTGTCGGGCGTGGCCGCGATGGCCGCCAGCGTGGCGGCCTGCAATTGATCAACCAGCGCAAGGTACTCGGCCTTCGTGGCGAATTTTGCCGGATCATCGCTGGCCGCGGTATCCTTGGTGTAGGCCTCGGCCCAGGCGGCGGGCAGCGCCGGTGCCGGGTGTCCCAAGCCTTCCAGCATGTGCTTCGTGCTGGTGATCAAGTGGCCCAGTTGCCAAGCGATGTGATTGGTTCCCGGGACCGAACGGACCAGGAGATCCGCGTCGTTCAGGTCGTCGACATACATTCGCGTGACCATGTGAGAAAACTCAACTGCCTGCTGAATCGCGTCTTGGGCTTGCATGATATTCCTTTCCAGTTGGAGCGGGGCAAGAGACACGCCATTATTATGAGTTGACAAGGGCCTGCGCCAACGACACCAGCCGAACCGCGCTGATTTTCCGAAGACTTAAGGGCTTGCCTGACGGAGCCGCTTTACGCCCGTTCGTGTTTGGCGGCAGCGAGGGATGGGAGGAGACGCTCCGAGGCGGCGAGGCGATGGGCTGGGGGAAAGAGATTCTCGCGCTGGAGGTCTTGCGGGGTGCGGGTCGGGGTCAGCTCGATAGGCGGGATCTCGCACTCGGACAGGCGGACGGGGATCAGGTCGATGCTGCCCGCTGGAAGCCGGCGTCGTGCCGTTCCGTCGACGCCCGGTTCCGCCAGTCGATCCCGGACAGTGCGGCGAGCGCCAACTGCAGGGCCTGGGTCCCGGCACGGCCGTGGCCCTGAGCCTGAACGGCTTGGTACAGCTGTTTGGCCATCGCCAAACCCGGCAGGGCGAGTCCCATCCGCTGGGCCTCCTCCAACGCGATCGTCATGTCTTTGAGGAAGTGCTCGACGAGGAAGCCGGGGGCGAAGTTGTTCTGCATGATCCGCGGCCCCAGGTTGGACAGCGACCAACTGCCGGCGGCGCCCGAGGCGACGGACTGCAGCACGGCATTCAGATCCAGCCCGGCCCGGTAGGCGTACAACAACGCCTCGCACACGCCGATCATGTTGGCGGCAATCAACGTCTGATTGACCAGCTTGGTGTGCTGACCCGCGCCCGGTCCGCCTTGATACACAATCGTCTGGCCCAGCGCCTCCCAGCAGGGGCGTAACGCCTCGCAGACTTCCCGTGTCGGCCCAGCCGGCGCCCTGGGCCAACAGCCGCTCGGCCTTGCCCTTGGTGCGATTGGTGACCGTAGCGGAGAAGCCACGCTCGATCAGATGCCCGCACATGCTGGAACCCATGACGCCCGTGCCAATCCAGCCGATGCGGGTTACGCCGGGAGTGACTGTTGTCGCAGGCATGGGATTTTGACTCGGTAACACAGTGGAAGGTCGCCGCCAAGTAGGTCAGGCTTTCCAGCCTGACGAGCCACCCATGTCAGGCTGGAAAGCCTGACCTACAGGACGAGCCACCCATGTCAGGCTGGAAAGCCTGACCAACAAGACACTACCACCGATGCTCCGGCCGGGCCAGAATCTCGTTGAGCAGGATGGCCTGCCGGATGCTGGCGGGACTGCGGAGTAGTCGGGCCAGGTCACCGGCCGGCGTCAGCTCGCCGGCCAGCTTCGTGATTCGGCTCGCCGCGGTCGCTCCAGCCGTGGCGGGCTTCGCGCCCGACAGCCGACCGAGCTTGTGACCGAACTTCTCGCGCACTTCGGACTGGTGTTTGGCCTTCTCTTGAGCGAGTTCGGCACCGAGTTGCGCCGTGTGCTGGCGGATGCTGCTCGGATCGAGATGCTGGGCCACGTGCTGCGAGACCGCCTCGCGCAGCGGCACGGCCTCGATCACTTCCGCTTCCACCACCGGTTCACGCGGTGGCTGCGGACGGACGGGCCGGGCAGGCCGGGCGGGCGGCGGTCGGCCACCGCGCTGACCCGCTTGCTGTTGCGCCTGCTGCTCGGCAATGTCGCGGAGGAATTCCTCCAAGGCTTTGAGGATGCTCATTTCTGTGCTCCACCGGAGCCGACTGCGATGGCCTCTCGCATGTCGGTATCGGCCTGGATGTTCCGCAGTTTGTAATAGTCCATGATGCCGAGTTTATCCGACCGGAACGATTCGGAGATGGCCTTGGGTACCTCGGCTTGTGCCTCGACCACTTTCGCGCGGCTCTGTTGGATCTGGGCCAGCATCTCCTGTTCACGGGCCATAGCCATAGCCAGGCGCCCTTCGGCCTGGGCCTTGGCCACACGCGTGTCGGCTTCGGCCTGGTCGACCTGCAGTCGGGCACCGATATTGTCGCCCACCGTAATGTCTGCGATGTCGATCGAGACAATCTTGAAAGCGGTCTGCGAATCCAGCTTGCGGGCGAGCACGGCCTTGGAGATCATGTCGGGACTCTCCAGCACATGCGCGTGGGTCTCCGCCGAGCCGATGGCACTGACAATGCCTTCACCCACGCGGGCAATGATCGTCTCTTCGGTGGCACCACCGATCAATTGCTGCAAATTGGCTCGCACCGTGACGCGGGCCCGAACTTTCAACTGAATACCGTTTCGCGCCACGGCGTCCAGCGTAGCCCGGCCCGAATTCTTGCCCGGGCAGTCGATGACCTTGGGATAGACGCTGGTCTGCACGGATTCCAGGACGTTGCGGCCGGCCAGATCAATGGCGGTGGCTTCGCGGAAAGACAACTGAATGGTCTTGGCCTTCATGGCTGCAATCAGGGCCCGGATCACCAGCGGCACGTTGCCGCCCGCCAGGCAGTGCGCCTCCAGAGCCTTGCTCGTCACGCCCATCTCGTCGGTAATCCCGGCCTGGACCGCCATGATCTTGCTGCGGACGATGATCTCCGGATTGACTTTGCGGAAGGTCATGCCCAGCAGGTCCCAGATGGAGACCCCGGCGTTGGTCAACACCGACATGATCCACAGCCGAAAATACCGCGCGAACACGGTCGCGATCATCAGCAGGCCCACCAAGATCACGATTGCGGTGCCAATCGCAATCCACGTTTGCAGCGGGACTTCTTGTGCGAATAACATGGTATGTCTGGCCCTTTGCTAGTCGAGTAGGTCAGGCTTTCCCGCCTGACGTCGGTACACTCGGGGTCAGGCGGCTAGGCCTGACCCGGATTCTTCACGGCGATGCTGCTCGTAGGGTGCATCGAGCCAGCGGTTTACCTGGTACATCGGCGCTCGACAAGCGTTGGCCAAGGTTGCACGCAGAGAATCGCCGCTGGCGGCTGGCGACGATGCACCAAGTGCTTGGGCGAGCTTGATGGTCCCTATAAGCATCTCACCTCACGCTTCCGTCACACTCCGAAGCACCCCAGTTGTACACCGTCCGCGGTTGGTCCGCAATTGTCGGTTCCCACGTTCCTACGCCGGCCGATTGTCCAACGGCCCCAAGCCCAACACGGCGGCGGGCTGTGACAGGACGTCGGCACCCGCGGCTTTCGTCAGCGGTCCTTCTTCCAGGCGGACCACGATGCGGTTGGTGCGCATCGCGGTGACGCGCACCGTCTGTCCCGGCTCGATCGCCATGCCTTCGCTGAAAGCGTCGAAGGTCTCGCCGTCGATGATCACCGCGCCGCTGGGCAGCAGCTTGGTCTTGGCCACCCCGCGTCGTCCGATCAACGACTTCCACTTGCGGTACACTTCGTCATCGGGCAACACGTCCTCATCACCACCCGGGGGTTCCAACACGACCGCCCGGCCGATCGGTGTCCGCGGCCACCACTTGATACCGACGGCGAGTACCAGGGGCACGATCGCCATCGTCAGGACCAGCATCAGCAGTCCGATGTGCCAGCCGCCCATAAAGGCCACGCTGATCGAAGCCGCGATCGACAGCACGCAGAGCACGCCGAGCACGCCCCCCGAGGGCACAAACGCCTCCAGGACCAAGAGTCCCAAGCCCAACAGGAGCAGCAGCAAAGACCAGATCAATTCGTTCATCGTCCCCTACCTCTCGCACGAAAGAACTCCGCGGAATTCGTATTCTAACGCATATCCACGGTGCGGACCAACACCTCGTTCCCGCGGACCGCCACCACCAGCACTTCGCTGCCCGCGGGGATCACGTCCCCTTCGCTGAGGACGCTGACGAACTCCTCGCCGAAGCGAGCTTTGCCGCCGGGCGTCAGCTGGGTCGCCGTCACGCCGCATTGGCCGACCAAGTGCTCCAGATGGACCAGCGCTTCCTGATAGGCGACTTGTTCCCTCCGCTGGCGGTCCGGCGATTCCAGCGATACCCGCTTGAACACCGGGGCCTTGGTCATGGCGCGGCGCATGAAGACCAGGGCCCCAAAAGCTCCGGTCCCCGCGGCGACGACCATGAACAAGGAAGCGGGCAACTGCTGCCACTGATAGGCGTTTGCGGGAAGCACAAAGGTCTGACTGGCCAATACGATGGAAGTCACAATCAACAAGCCGCCACCGATTCCGAAGACCCCGATGCCAGGAATGGCAAACATCTCGACCGCCACGCAAAGCACCCCGGCCGCAAACAGCAAAACCTCCAACCAACCGGCCGTACCGTGCAGGAACTTGGCCCAGAAGAACAACAAGAAGCACAAGCCCGAGACGAACCCGGCTCCACTCAGCCCGGGCGCCATGAACTCGATCATCAGCGCAAACCAAGCGACGAACAACAACACGCCAGCCAGCTCCGGCGAGGCGAGCTGCTCGATGAACGCGTAGCCCCAGTTCGGCCTGGCCTGCGGCAGGCCCTCTTCGAAATGATAGACGCGTTGCACCTCGCCGAAGTCGGCCACGACGGATTTCGCTAAGCGGGACTCCAACACCTCGCGGCCGCGGAGGCCGGCCTGGGTATTCAGTTCCGCGCCGGATTCCCAATCCTGCGGGTGCTTTTGCTCCGTCAGTTCCTCCGGGCAAAAGTACCGAAGTTCTCCTGTGCCCTGGCGTTTGTAAGCCCGCACGCTCAGGTCGGGGTCGACCATCGCCGCCAGCAGCGACCAATCCCGATGTTTCGCCTGGGCGATGGCTTGCAGGGGGATCCGCACGTCCCGCAACTGTTTCGGGTGAATCCGCCGCGCACCGGGACCGCCCAGCGTCGCCGCTTCCGTCACGAGCAGCTGGTCACAGGCCAAGGCCACCAGCGCCGCGTCGGCGCGCGCTTCCGTCCCCACAAACGCCACCGTACGCACTTCCGCCGGATCCAAGTCGGCCAAATACGACGCCAGACGAATACTCTCCGCCACCGCACCGCCAGGACTGTCGATCATCAGGCAGACGAAATTGATCCGGTCTTGCTCGATCCGCTCTCCGATACTGTTCACCACCCAGGCCACCTTCTCTCGGGAAAGGGGACCGCTCAAATCCACCTGCAGACCCCGCCGACCGCTGCCCAGGGACGGATCTTCCTCGATCGCGCCGACGGGCACACGCAAGACGGCTGCCAGCTCGCCGAGATCCCGCGCCAAGTGGCTGGCCACCCCCAGCTTCAAACGCAGTTCCGCGCCACTGAAGTTGGCCATCTGCCCGGCGGGGATCACTTTGTCGACGGACCGCAGGGTCGTGTCCTGCTTGAGTTCCTCCAATTCACGTTCCGCGGCAAAACGCACGCCGTCCAGCGTTTGCAGCTTGTACACGGCTTCCTGGCCCTGGAGCATGGCCATCACGATCGGCACCGGCACCGTGCGTCGGCGCTCGGCAATCTCGGTGTAGCCTCCGCGGATGGTGGCATCGGGGAACGGTTCGTCAGCCCCCGCTTTGCCCAGTTCGGCATCGGGATGAGCGATGATCTCCTCGCAGGCCAGGACCGGCAGCACCGCATGGCCCTCCACCGGCCCGGAGAGATACGCCACAGTCCGCACGTGGCTGAGCGATTCCCCGGCCAGATACCGGGCGAGTGACAGGGATCGCTCGAACTGGCTGCCCCGTCCCGTCTGCTTTTCGCGGCCGCGAAACTCCAGAATCAAGAGGGGCCGCTGCGGACTGTCCTGCCAGCCGGCGAGCAGCTGTTTGACCATCTCGATCACGCGGCTGTCTGTCTCGCCCGTGATCGGCAGGGGGACCCGGATCAGGTGCACCGGTGGTGCGGCAGATTCGGCTGGCTGCGCTGCACCGGGTGCCTCGCGTGCTTGGTCTGCGGACAAGACAACGCCGCCCGCCAACAAACTCCACGCGTAGGCGCAGAACACAAAGGCCGTTTGGTGACGGTGAAATCGGGCGTGGCGAATAGGCATAGGTGTCATCGTAGCTGGAATTGTAGACTCTCGGAGGATTGTAAGGCCGACGGATATTTTCTCCACGTCGCCCATGCCTCTCGACCGATAAGGTCCAATGTATCAACCCCTGGGAGGCTCGAACATGCCGGACGGGAAGCGCAAGCGTCGACATAGTGGCAATTTGGCCAAACGTCGGTGGTACGCCTTGCATCGAGCCCACCGCTTTCGCCGCCGGTTTGGACTTCATCAGGAACATGCGGGACTCTCGCTCTCCCGACCGCCCGCTCACTTGGGCCCCGTCCCCGTCGTGCTCTGAGGCGAGCGACGGTGGCGTCTGCGTCCGTGCGTCAGACAAACCCGAGGCCATTCCCCGTGCGGAGCAGCCTCGCCCGTTTCTTGTGAACCACGGCGTTACACCTTGGTCCGTGTTGGCCCTACAGGAACAAGTCTGGCGAGACGTGGAAGTACTTGGCCAGCTTCGCACGACTCGCCTTACAAATCGCCCGCGAGCCGTTGACGAAATGGGTGATCGTCTGCGTTGGAAAACCGGTTGCGGCGGCAACTTCGGCCTTGGTCACGCCTCGCGACTCGATCAAGTGCGCTACCATTTCGCCGGGAGTCACCTCGGCAGCAGGAAAGCGAACCTGCTCGTATTGCGTGACCAGAGAGGCCAGCAGCTCGAGCAGGTCATCTTCGGCCCGCGTTGACTTGGGGCTGCGCATCAGTCGATCGACTTGCCGTAGGACGCGCTCGTACTGAGCTTGGCTCCGGATTGTGCGGGGCGCGAATTCCAACAACAACCGTTCATACGGCGTCTGTGCCACGGCACTACCGCTCATATCCACAGTCCTTCTTCCATTCGTCGGAGTCGTATTCTGCGTGAGTCAGGAAATCCGATTGTAAACATTGTCGGGTAACGGGCAATCTGCCTACATTGATCGAGCTGGCAGGTTGGGAAATGGGAAACCTGCCCCTCCGTGCGTAATCCGGGCCAGTCCTTCCGCACGATGCGCGCCGCGCGCAAAATACAGGGTCTCGCACTCCGTGGCCGGCGATCGTAAAATGCCCAAGCCTACGCTACGCACGAGATTCCAACCACAAACGGTGCATCGTATGTCCTGGCAACGCATGTTCCAACGCAAGTCGCTCGAAATTCTGATGGCCGAAATGGCAGGGGAACACCGGCTGCATCGGGTCCTGGGGCCGGTGTCGCTCACGGCCCTCGGCGTGGGCGCGATCATCGGCGCGGGGATTTTCGCCATGACCGGTCGGGTCGCCGCCGAGGACGCCGGGCCCGCGATCATCATCTCGTTCGTGATCGCCGGGATCGCGTGCGCCTTCGCGGCGTTGTGCTACTCCGAGTTTGCCGCGATGGCGCCGGTGGCCGGCAGCGCTTACACCTACACCTACGCCACATTGGGCGAGGTCTGGGCCTGGATCATCGGCTGGGACTTGATTCTGGAATATGCCATGGCCTGCTCGGTGGTGGCGGCGCACTGGTCCCATTACCTCGACGAGCTCCTGACGATCTCCTTCGGCTGGCGGCTGCCGCCCACCCTGATGTCCGATCCGTTCACGCCGGTGGTGCTCGGCGACCAGGCAATCCAGGCGTACCTGAACCTGCCCTCGCTGCTGATCGTCGCGGTGGTGACCGTGGTGTTGGTGATCGGCATCCGCGAGAGCGCGATGACCAACGCCGTGCTGGTGCTGGTCAAGACGGCCGTCGTCCTGTACGTGATCGCCTTGGGGGTGGGCTATGTCAACAGCACCAACTGGACCAGCGTCCCGGTGGAGAACCGCAAGGTGTCGGACGTGGCCGATTATCTGGCAAGACACCCGGAGGCGGCCGCCAAGTTGCCGCCCGGTGCCGTCGATAGCATGATCACGGGAAAACAACTGCTGGAGCGTTACCCGCAGGTCGGCGAGGATCTGACTCCGGCCGACCGGGCGCGTCTAGCAGCCGTGCCGAACGTGGCGAAGAAGTGGGGCATGTTGGGGGTCTTGGGAGTTCGCCAGTGGTTGCTGCCGATCGATGACGCCTGCCGCAGTTCATTCATGCCCTACGGTTTCTCCGGACTGATGGTGGGTGCCGCGCTGGTGTTCTTCGCCTACATCGGCTTCGACTCGATCTCGACTCACTCCGAGGAGGCCGTGCGGCCGCAACGCGACGTACCCCTCGCGATCCTGACCTCGTTGGCCTTGTGTACCGTGTTGTACATCCTGGTGGCGGCCGTCATTACGGGAATGGAGGCGTATCCGGAGATCGACACGGGCGCCGCCGTCGCCGCGGCCTTCCGCAAGCGCGCCGTGCTGGAACAGAGTTTCTGGCTGCGGGCATCCGCGTGGCTGATCGCCGTTGGCGCCTTGGCCGGAATGACCAGCGTGCTGCTGGTGACCTTCCTGAGCCAAGCCCGAATCTTCCTGGCCATGGCCCGCGACGGCTTGTTGCCCAAGAGCATTTTTGGCGCTATCCATGAACGGTTTCGGACGCCGCACCGTTCGACGATCCTGACGGGTGCTGCCATCGCGCTGGTGTCCGGGTTCTTACCCATTCGCCTGCTGGAGGAGATGGTCAGTATCGGCACGCTGATGGCGTTTACCTTGGTCTGTGCGTCGGTGCTGGTGCTGCGTATCACGCGGCCCGAAGTCCCACGCCCGTTCCGTTGCCCGGCCATTTACGTGGTGGCGCCGTTGGGGATGTTGGTAAACTTAGCGTTGATGTTTTTCCTGCCGCTGGATACCTGGTTCCGACTGGTCATCTGGCTCGGGATCGGTTTGACGTTCTATTTCCTTTACGGCATCCGCCACAGCACGTTGGGGCATGCCCTGCAGCACGAGTTACAGGTCCAGGGTTTGTCGCCCACGGATGCGCCGATTGAGTAAGGACAAAGAGGAAGGATGAAGATGAGCAGGGCCCAGCCAAAAAACAACTCCCTCGCCCCGGTACTCCGGGGAGAGGGGCTGAGAGGCAAAGGCCGAAGACATTGTTCGGCCGTTCCCAAGCGGTTTAGCTTGGTGCTGATCTGCCTGCATCTCGGCGCTGCCGAGGCAGCGACCGCGCGGCAGTGGACCGATCGAAGCGGCAGCTACTCGGTCGAGGCCGAGTTGGTGAAAGTGGAAGACGGCCGGGTACACTTGAAGAAGCCGGACGGCAAGATCGTCACGGTGCCTCAGGACCGGCTGAGCGACGTTGACCAACGCTATCTGAAGTCCTTGTCCAAAGGGTCCCGCGAGAAAGACCCCTCCCCGGTCCCGAAGAAATCCGCCTCCGGCGTGGGCAAGGGGCCCACCAGAAACGTGCTGCTCAAAGTTGGCCGCAGCGCAATCGAGCAGGAATTGGCCAAACGGACCAGGTACGCCTTCAACCAGGTTCCGCTACGCGGCGTTCTGTCGCATTTCGAAGAAGCGAATCAGATCCCGATCTTCCTCGACCAGAAGAGTCTCCAGGCGATCGGCCTCCAGGCCGACACGCCCGTGACCGCCAAAGGCGAGGCGGACTCGCTGGAGAAGGCTTTGGAGACGCTCTTCAAGCCGCTCGGCCTGACCTGGATAATCCGGGACGAGGTGTTGTTCGTAACCACGCCCGAATATGCCCACACTTACGTGGAAACACGAGTCTATCGCGTGCTGCCGGCCAATCAGAATCAGAATCTGAATCTGAACGGTCTTATCCAGCAGATCGTGGACAAGGTTTCGCCCAAGAGTTGGGATCGCGCCGGCGGACCGGGGGCGATTCTCGCCTGGCCGCTGGGGGCCTTGGTCGTGTCGCAGACCTATGCGGTCCAGCACGAGTTGGAGCAGCAGTACCCGCGCCTCCTGCAGGCGGTCGTGCCGCTCGAAGTGAAAGCCATGCGGCGTCCCGTTGTTGGGAAACCCACGTTGAAAGACATCCTAACGCAGTCGGCCGTCTGCGAGTTCCACGAGACACCGCTGAAGACCTTCGTGCGGAACCTCGCGGAGCGGAACCGCATCAAGGTCACGCTGGACGAGCAATCCTTGGAGGCGGCGGGCCTCGGTCTGGACACGCCGATTACCTGCGCTCTGCGCGGCTTGAAGTTGGAATCCGAGCTGGCCTTGATCTTGGACCAATTGGGTTTGGTGTGGACGGTGAAGGGGAACGAACTGGTGATCACCACGCCCGCTGGCGAAGCGTCGCGTCTGCTGACCATCGAGTACAACGTCCGCGACCTGGTGTATGCCATCGAACCGCCGGACAACGAGTTGGTCAGACGCATCATCCTGACCAGCGTGGCCCCCGCCACTTGGAGCCAAGTGGGCGGTCCGGGCAGCTTGGCGGCGGCCGAGGATGGGGGTGCTTTGGATGTCAAACAGACCTTCCGTATTCACCTGCGGATCGATCGTTTGCTCGGCGACATACGGCTGTTCGGCAGGACATGAACCAGTCGGGCGAAGCGCCCGCTCGGCTGCGCCCTGCCTTGCTAATCTGGGCCCACCTTGGTTGCGTCTGTCAGGCCACGTCAGGCTGGAAAGCCTGACCTACTCGCCCACCCGCACCTGCACGTATCCAACCGCCCGCTGCCCGAGCCGATCCGTGCGCTCGGCGCGGACCAGGTAGTGCCCAGGCTGCGCGTAGCGGTGCGCAATCACCGCGTAACCATCCTTGGCCAGTTGCTTGACATTGCCGTCCGAGCGGGTCTTAGCCACCGGACTGCCGTCGCCGAAACTCCACGTCTCCTCGCCATCCGTGGTGGCAAATGTGCGGACCTTGAACGTCACCTCGTCCCCCGGCTTCAACCCTAGCGTCGGCGCGTAGACGACGTGGATCGTCGGGGGAAATTGTTCGGGATGCTGGCGATCGTGAACGTGGACGATGGCGAAATCGTAGTCGCTGCGGCCGGCCGCATCCGTGACCTTCAACACCTCGCTGTAGTAGCCGGGCCGGTCATAGACTCGCTCGCTGCGTTCCCCCTCGGCCTGGCTCCCATCGGTGAACGTCCACTCGTAGCGCGCGATCTTACCCGCCGCGCTCCACGAGCGGCTGCCCTCGAGCACGACCCGTTGGCCGGTCCAAGCCACGTGATGCGGTCGGGCCACGGCGACCAATTGCGGCTGGTACTGCCGCTGATAGGCCTCCCAGACGAAGGCATACGCTTCCTGGCAACCCCACTTACCCGACGGCTGGCGGCAGGAGATATCGAAGTGCAAGTGCGACCAGCCGCCGCTGCCGCCCTCTTTGCCCAGCAGTCCCAGTTGCTGGCCTGCCTGCACGGTCGCACCGGGCCGAATCGTGTCGTCGATGCTGAACAGGTGACTGTAGCGGTAGTACCAGCCGCGGGCGTCGAGCACGTAAATCACATCGTACCGAGGTGCGACCGGCGTGTCCTCGTAGCCGGGCAACTTCTCCGTCCGTGCCGACACGACCAGGCCCGCGGTGGCAGCCACCACCTGGATCAGGCCCTCGGCACCGCCAAAGTCCAGGCCATAGTGATAGTAGATCTTGCGGTTCTGCGGTCGCTCGCCAGCATCCACGTAACAGGGCTCGTTCGCCATCTGCGTGGAACTAGCGAACCAGCGCTGCTTCGCTGGGTAGACGAATGTGGCGGGGTTCATCAGCGGCGACCCGGCCGGCCAGAGCCGGAGGCGGGCATCGGCCGCCAAGCCCCAGGCTTCGGGACTGCAGTTGGTCAGGTAGCCCTTGGTAATCGGGCAGTCGATCTGGACGCCCGCCACGGTGCGCGGCAACTGGTAATTGGCCGAGGTCAGCCACACCTGCTGGCCGTCGACTTCCACCAAAACCTGTGCCTCGCGCACCGCATCTCGGAGCGGATCCCGCGTCTCCTTTAGGTCCAGGAGCTTGACCGTCACCCGTTTCCCGTTCGTCAGGGCGACCTCCTGCGCCTGGCCGAGGTTGACATCAACCACCCGCACCAGCGGCTCCAGCGTCGGTGCGGGCGGCGCACCCCAGGCGTGTCCCAACGAAGCCAGCAACCACAGACCAGCAACGATCACACGGCACAGCATGACGAATTTCTCCTGAGCGCAGATGTCCGTCACGGCTTGGGTGCGGCGGACACGGCGATGCCTTCGAACAGTGCGTCTGTCTGCAAGCGAAAGGCGGGCAGGACCGGCTCGGCCGTCAATTCGTCCGAGGTTTCGTAAATCGTGACGTCGGTCGGCGACGTATAGACGTAGACACGCTGGGAGTTGGGATAGATCACCCACACCAACCGTGTTCCGGCCCGAAAATACTCGTCCACCTTCTCAATCACTTCGTCGGCCGAATTGCTGGGACTAATGATTTCGACCAGCCAGTCGGGCACGACGTCCCAGGCATTCGTATCGGGCGGCAGCCCCGACCACTGCTGGCGCGCGACGAAGGCGAAATCTGGACGGCGTTTCAGATCGCTTGCGGCATCCAACACGAACAGGTTTTCGATGACCGGATGACCGAGTTGTCGCCCCGCATCAAATTGTCCGATCAAGCAGGCGATTCGGCAGGCAATCAGATTCTGACGTGTACCCACGGTTTTCTCCTTGATCTGACCGTATACGACCTCGTACAGCCGCGCGTCGCCAGTTTCGAGACGGACCGGACGTTCTAGAATTGCGGTCATCGTAGGGTGCTCGGTGCTTTTCGAGTTGGAGAAAGAAAGAAAAAGCCAATCATCGGAACGCAAGGCATTATAGCAATCGCCGCCACGCCCTGCCACGACCCGCCGAAAGAGCGCCACCCCACTCGCGGCCTGTGTCCGTCCGTTGCGCGTGGTGACGGTCGAGATCATGCCGCTCGCGCCGGAAGATCCGTTACCGGATCTCGAACTTGCATCACTTCTCCCGCTGCAACTCAGCGAACATTTCGAGTGCGTTGTTGACGAGGATGACGGAGGCCTCCTCCTGGACCTTGCACGTACCAAGCCAAGTTTCGTAGCCGCCCAACTGGTGCTGCTCCGGGGTGGGCAGGTAGCCGTTGTAGCCGTTGGCGATGCCGATCACCATCGTTTGCGGGAACGGGCTGCGTTTCTTCAGATCGAGGCCGATCTCGACGAACGTCTCGAACGGAATCGCACACATGGCCAGATCACCAATTCGCAGAGTCTGTAGCGGCACGATCAGCGTGTCCGCAGCCTCGGCCAGGGACAGCGTGCGCCGGGCGTAGGCCTCGGCCAACGGCGGGAGTTTGTCGCGCGCGGCGGGATCTTTCACGGCCAGTACGGCTTGGGCTTCCGCAATCTGCTGGGGCGTAGGGTGTCGCAGCTTCAGCGTGATCTGGCGTTGGCGCATACCCAGGCGTACGTCTGGGCGATGGCTCGGAATGCCAGCCCACGCATGCCAAGCCGCATCGGCGGCCTTTTGCGCGACAATGCGGACCTGTTCGAAAGGCTCACGCGGCGGGCGGTTCACGAGGAAGGGAATGTTGTTGATGTCGCCGGAGGTGCCGTTGGACATCAGGGCGACAAAGCTGTCATCTCCGCGCACGCGAGACCGCATCAAGCGAACAAACTCACCGTAGTAATCGGCGGAAACCATCGCGTTGGGCGTGCCACCGACGTAATGCAGCGAGTAGTTGGCCAAGACAGCCAGAGGCTTGCGCGACGTCGCGTCCTGGACCGAGACGATGGTAATGTCGGGATCTGTGGGGCCTGCCGGGCGGTCGAGCAGGGCGGGGTTGGTGCCGGGATTCATCTTCACCAGATCCATGCGGCCGAAGGGGTTCGGCGGCATGGCACCGGGCTTGAGATACCAGCGACGATTGAAGACCTCCTCCGGCAACGGATGCGCGGCGGCCTGCACGGACGCCGGACGCAACGCGGCGTGTGCACGAACGATGGATGCTGCCATCCCGGCCACCAGGAGCTGCCGATAAGCCACGGCCGGCGCGGGGCCATCTTTGGCGTTGGAAGGCGGGGCGCTGTGAGTGTGGGTGGAGGACACCAGCATCTTGTCGATCGCGATGGGGCACTGCTGCGCCGCGAGGGTCTTGGCCTCCTCACACGCTTCTTGCGCCACGCCCAGATTGTCCACCACAACGATCGCCAGGCTGGTCGTGCCGTCGTCGAGCACCAGGGCCCGGGCATAGAGCGGATCGTGGGCGCTTTCGGCCATGTTGGCGTTGAATCCACCCGGCATGTTGAGCGGGAATATCTTCGGCGTAATGTCCACCGCCGACGCCCCGGCGCGGAGCCGCAAGGACTCCTTTTCGGCAGCCTGGCAAGGAACACAGAGAACGCCGAGAGTCGCGAGAAGCAGAACGGTGTGTTGCATGATTAGTACCTGCTGAGGGGATGGTAACGTGGCTGGTTTCCCATCAGTTTACCGCAGCATGCCCAGATGTCACCCCGGGGACTCGCCTTGCGACGGAAGTTCGACGGATGCCGTCAGGGACGGGCTGCCGGCCAAAGCAGCACTCGGTCAGGCTTCTTGGAACTACTGAGCAATGGCATCGCGAATTCCACGACCTGAGCCCAGGACGGAATTTCGCGCGAACCAGACAGCCATCGCTGCGAGTGACCACAGCGGAAATCCGGATCCGCCAAAAAAAATAGCCCGGCGAGACTGCGTGACCGCAGCGCCGGGCTATAGACTCCCCCCCTGGGAATGCTTCTCACCAAAGCCGCGGAAGAAAGAATTTACGGCTAATGATGGCGTGTGAGAGCCGCCCAGGAGCGAGGCGACACGAGAGATTATCGGTTGGGGCCTCTCCGTAACTTCGCAAAACTTTGCGGAATATAACGGTTGTTTTGAATCTCGCGGTTTTACCGAATTCCACTCATTAAACTGGTGGGCTTGGGCCGATTTTGAGGCCACAAGGCTTCCCGTACGTCCGATTACCGGAACGCTAGCAGCCTGCCGCCGTCGGCCGACCAGGGCCTTGGAAGTTGCGATATCACGTTTTCGCGGCGTTTCTTGTAGGTTGGGTCTCCGACCCGACCTCAGAAACATCGGAAAAGGACGGGCCAGGAGACCCATCCTACGAAAATGCGCAACTTCAAAGACCCGGGCCACACGGCACATCGCAGGTGTCCGGCGCCGGCGTCCGGTCCCATCCAAAACAGAGGGCATCGAACGTGTCTCGACCGAAAGAGCGGAATGCATTTGTCGTGGTCCTGGGCGGTCTTGCCTGGCCTTTTCTCATCGGTGGAGCGATCAGCTGCATCTTCTATGCATTGATCTACCGCGGACCGCTCAATATTCCCTTCATGCATCGCTACTTCACCGCGAACCCGGTGTTGTTTGCGGAGACGTATCTGTTCTTCGTCGGGATGGCCTCGTTGACCATGAAGCTACTCGACGTGGCGGGCCAATTCATCACCCTGAGCGCTGTGGATCTGGGTATCCCACCGGCCGCCGGGGACGAGCTCGAAGCAGCCGGGCCACTGCTCGAGAAGCTCGAACAGTTACCCGCTCCCGCCCGGCAATCGTACCTGGGCCGCCGGCTGCGCGAGGCCTTGCTGCAGGTCCAGCGGAAAGGCTCCGCCGAGGGGTTGGACAACGAGTTGAAGTACCTGTCCGACCTCGACGCTGCCCGCCAGCAGGACAGTTTTGGTCTGATTCGGATCGCGATCTGGGCGACTCCGATGCTCGGTTTCTTGGGGACGGTCATCGGTATTACCCAGGCCCTCGGTTACTTGGACCCCAAACTGCTGGCCACGAACTTTCAAGGCACGATGGAGTCTCTCTTGGCTGGCTTGTACGTCAAGTTCGACACGACGGCGCTCGCCCTGTCCCTGTCGACCGTCATGATGTTCCTGCAATTCCTGATGGACCGTGTCGAGACCCAGCTTCTGTCCACCGTGGATACGCTCAGCAATGAGGCCCTGATCGGGCGTTTTGCTCAGCTCGGTGGCAGTAGCGATCCGCACGTAGCGTCGCTGGAACGGATGAGCCGCGCGATGATCCGGGGGACGGAGGGTTTGGTGGAACGCCAAGTGCAGCTCTGGCAAGCGACGATCGAGGCGGCCCACAGTCATTGGAGCCAAGTCGTGCCTGCTGCGGGCCAACAGATTCAGGCTTCCGTCGGCGGCGCGCTCGAACAGTCCCTGGCCAAGTTCACGGCGGAAATGGCGCAAGTCGAGCGGCAAGCCGCCGATCAAGCGCGCACCCGCTGGGAACAATGGCAGACGGCCCTCTCCGAAAACGCGCGCCGCATGCAGACCCAGCAACAGGAAATGATGCGGCAAGGGGAGATGCTGGCGCAGGTGGTGAAAGCGACCGGCGACGTGATCAACCTGGAACGGACGCTGAACGAGAATCTCAAAGCCTTGTCCGGAGCCAAACAGTTCGAGGACATGGTGATGAGTCTGACCGCCGCCATTCACCTGCTCACGACTCGATTGAGTGGCCCCGCGTCCAACGTCCCGCATGTGGAACTCCTCGAAACCCGATCCAAAGGCCGTGCGGCATGAGACGGCAGCGCGTCCGCAAGCCCGATGTCGGCATGCAACTCTTCCCGTTCCTCGCCGTGCTGATCTGCGCGATGGGGGCGCTGATCGTCATTTTGGTACTGGTCACGCGGCAGGCGCGGTCGCAAGCCGATACCATCGCCGATCAACGCGTCAAAGAACGGCACGAGCAGCGTCGGGCTGCCAAGCAGCAAACGACGCAGGCACAGGAAGATGTCCAGTGGCGGCAACAGATTCTGACACAGCAACGTCAGGAACTGACGCAGCAGATGGCGGACCGGCGGTTGGAGTTGAGTCATCTGGAGGATCACATCCGGCGCCTGGATCAGCGGGGGAATCAACTGCGACTCCACATCATCGAACTGCAACGCGTCGGTGCGGGCCACCAGGACGACCAGGCTGCGCTGCAAGGCGAAGTCGAGCGAATGCAGGCCGAATTGCAGCAGGAACGTCAGAAGCTGGAAGAATCACGCACGCAGGTCGCAAAACGCCGACGGTCTTACGCCATCATCCCCTATCGCGGCCCCAACGGCACGGACCGGCGACCGATCTACGTCGAATGCCGGTCGACCGGTATCATCATTCGCCCGGAAGGCATCGTGGTCACCCCGGACGATCTGGCGGGTCCCTTGGGACCTGGCAATCCTCTGGACGCCGCGTTGCGAGCGATTCGCGAACATTGGGCGCACGTCGAAGGCAGTGTGCGCGGTGGCGAACCCTATCCGCTCTTGATTGTGCGACCCGACGGGGCCGTGGCCTATTCGGCCGCTCGGGCCGCGATGAGTGCCTGGGAAGATGAGTTCGGTTACGAGTTGGTGGACGCCGACATGGAATTGGCCTTCCCACCCAGCGATCCGACGCTGAAACAGACCATCGAGGAGAGCATGCAGGCGGCGCGCGAGCGACAGGCCCTGCTGATCGCCGCCATGCCGCGCCGGTTTGACCGCAGCCCAGTCACCGATCGGTTTCCGGAAGCCGACGGGGGCGATGCCGATTCTCCCGGCTCCGTGGCCGGCCGATCCAGCGGTGGCTCACGGTCGGCTCCCTCCGGCGGCATACCAGGCACCGCAGGTCTGTCCTACCTGGCACAAGGTTACGGACCGAGCTCCGGACTATCCTTGGCGTCTGGCGCAGGTGGACCACGTGGACTCGGGACGGCCTTCGGAGCGGGAGACGCGTCGCGGGGCGGATACGCGTCGGCCGAAGGCGGCCTGGCCGGCTCGGGTGGAGGTCGTGCCGCGGTGGCTAGCGGCCTGCCAAGCGTGTCCGGCGGCGGTGGCCCGGGAGGCGGTGGATTCGGCGGTGATGCAGGCGGACTTGGTGGTGGGTACGGCACTGGCAGCGGTCCTGGAACTGGATTCGGCAGCGGCGGAACTGGCGGTGGTTCTGGAGCTGGATTCGCCGGTGACGGCACTGGCGGCGGTCCTGGAGCTGGATTCGGCGGTGGCGGCACTGGCGGCGGTGGCGGCACTGGCGGCGGTTCTGGAGCTGGATTCGGCGGTGGCACTGGCGGTGGTGGCAGTGGATCAGGTGGTGGGTTCGGCGGGGGGCCTGGAGGTGGCTCGGGCAGTGCCGGTGGCGGCGAAGGGCTCGCTGGGATCCAACGGGCGGGAATCGGCGGCGGCGCGACCAGCGGCGGCCTGGCGGCCCTCGAGGCCAGTGGCGATGCGCGCGACAATGTTCGCGGGGGCAGCCCGAACGGCAGCGGCGGTGGCAGTGGTCCCGTCGTGGCTGGACCCAGTGGCGGCCGGCGAGCCGACCGCAGTCAGGGCGACAGCGGCGACCAGGAAGCTGGCGAGGACGCCGCCCAGAGTCGCGGTCCAGGAGCTGGCCGCGGTGGCGCCAGGTCCGCCACGAAGACCTTCGAGGGAGGTCCCAGTGTTAGCCAACGCAAGACTCCGGACGCGATGGGCATCACACGTCCGATTTTCGTCGAATGCTATCCCGACCGGCTGGTGATTCTGCCGGACCAGGGTACGGACGGCAAACCGCAGGTCATTCCGATTCAGGGAACCCTACGTAGCGCGATCAGCCCCTTTGCGACCGGCCTGCGGCTGCACATGGACCGCTGGGGCTTGGCGGTGGCCGGCGGCTTTTGGAAACCGGTCGTCAAGGTGAAGGTTGGACCCGGCGCGGAGACCCAGTTCGAACAACTGAAGACGCTGCTGGAAAGCAATGGCGTCGAAGTGCAGAAGAGAGAGGAGCCGCGCCGGCGCGAGCGTTACACCGGCGCCACGTTGCCATCATGAGACACAAGCATACCGAACTCGCGGAAGCGCCCTTCTTGGACGTCGTTACGAACCTGATCGGGATTCTGATCATCATCATCATGGTGACCGGGACCCGCACCACGGAAACGATGGCCGACGCGGCGGTCGACGCAAAGTCCGCCGACAGCGAGGATGCTCCGGGAGAACTGGCCGGGGCGCAGTCCGCCGCGGACGCTATCGAGAAGGACATCCATGACGTCACCGCCAAGCTGCAGCAACAGCAGTTGGAGATCGCCTACCGCCGCTCGGAGCGGGACAAGACGCTGGCGTTCTTGACCGCCATCGAACAGGATGTCTCCCAACAGGAGCAGCAACTGTCTGCGGCCCAACAAGAACAACTGGAAAAGAACCGCGAACTGCTCGCGGCCCGCAGCGAACTGGGCGAGGTCAGGACCAGCCGCGAAAGCCTGGAACGCGCGCCGCCGACACCGAACGTGATCGAGCAGTTGCCGACCCCGCTGGCGAAGGCCGTCTTCGGCCAGGAAGTCCATTTCCAACTGCGTGGCGGGCGGCTGACGTACGTGCCGTGGGACGAGCTGGTGGAGGCCCTCAAACACGAGGCTCCGGGAAAAGTCTACAAGCTGAAGGACGCTGCGGAGGTCACCGAGGCCCTGGGCCCGGTCCGGGGCTTTCGCATGGAGTACACGCTCCGCCGCGGTCAGCAGCTGGCGCCGGTCGGCCGCGGAACGGTCACGGTCAGCCAGACCATCGAACTGGACCGGTTCATTCTGATCCCTGTTAACCCAGATCTGGGAGAACCGCTGGAACAGGCTTATCGCGAGAATTCGGAGCTATTGGCGATGCTCAGCCGCTACGAGCCGAAGCGGACCACGGTGACGGTCTGGGTCTATCCCGACAGCTTCGGCAAGTTCCGCGAGCTGAAGGCGAAGCTCTACGAACTGGGGTTTCTCGCCAGCGCCCGTCCCATGCCCGAGGGGCATCCCATCGGCGGCTCGCCGCGCGGATCCCGCAGCGCGGCAGAGTAGCAACGTAGGCCGAAATATGCTGCCCGCGGTTGGCATTGGCTCGTTTAACCGCACGCCGTAGGCACGCGCGGGACTTGGGCGCGACCCCGATACGTGGGGCTGACCCACGCGCGTGCCTACGGCGAGCGTTTAAACGAAGATGTGCCATCCTCAACCGAATGCCACTTACTTTGTAGCGGCACGGCGCGAGCCCAAGGCCACTTACTTTGTAGCGGCACGGCGCGAGCCGTCCGGTATGACAGTCGGAAAACCGGGCGGCTTGCGCCGCTCCGCTAACAGAAAACGCCCCCAATGGTCCCAAAGTAAGTGGCATGGGGCTAGCGCCTTGCCGCTCACAGCACCGGCACTCGCACCGGCGGCTATCGCCTTGCCGCTCACAGGATACGGGGCGCGGGCAGGTTTGTCGTAGAACGGATTTCAATCCGTTTTGTGAAGCGGAATGAATTCCGCTCTACGAAGTGCAACGCGTCGGCGTGCTGCGGGCTTTCCTTGAGGATCTGGCGATACAGACTCTCGGCTTGAGGCAGTTGCCCCGCCGGATGATGTCGGATCGCCGCGGCCGGGGTTTTCGGAATCGTCGGCAGCCTGCCTCGCCGTCAAGAGAAATTAGGGGTGGCCACTGTCTCCCCTTTGGAACGGAACAGGCTAGGAGTGGCTCCCTTGCGATTGCCGACCCCACCGGCGGTCGACCGACCATTCACTGACGCTACTTACGTTCCAACAGTTTCCGCAGTCGCGCCGCTTGCTCTTCGCTCAGACCAGCTGCCAGATCCTCGGGCGTATATCTCCGAAGAACCTCCTCGGACGTGTATCTCCGAAGAACCTCCTCGGACGACAGCCCGTGCAGACGATCTTCAGCGGGGAGTCCGCGCAAACGATCTTCAGCGGGGAGTCCGCGCATACGATCTTCAGCGGGGAGCCCGCGCAAACGATCTTCAGCGGGGAGCCCTCGCAAACGATCTTCAGCGGGGAGTCCACGCAAACGATCTTCAGCGGGGAGTCCACGCAAACGATCTTCAGCGGGGAGCCCACGCAAACGCTTCTCGACTGGCATCGCCTCCAGGAACGCTGTCTGCAGTTCCTCTGCTAACTCGTCCATGGTTTCTGTGCCCGTGTGTTGCATCGCAAACTCCTTGCCTCGAATGCGAAA
>JAPLNJ010000351.1 GCA_026692885.1 Planctomycetota bacterium
TCGTTTCAGCACGGTAGCCCTGCAAGGGCGAAACGAATCGGTTCATCCCGCATGCATCGTTCGTCCGCTGCGGCCAAGGCTTGTTTCGCCCCTTCAGGGCTGGTGTGCTCCATTCGCTCCTAACCCAGGGCGGCGCTACGCGGCTACGCCGCTCCGCTCTGCCCTGGGCTGATTTGTGGCTGCCCCGTTGGGGCGAAAACCTGTGGATCACCAGCAGGGGTGCCGCTCGGTCATCCTGGATTGCGTAATCACTCCGCGAAACAAACCTGGTGATTGTGAGCGGCAAGGCGCTAGCCGCCGGTGGATTGGCTTGTGAGCGGCAAGGCGCTAGCCGCCGGTGGATTGGGCTGTGAGCGGCAAGGCGCTAGCCGCCGGTGGCGTTCGGAACCGGCGGCTAGCGCCTTGCCGCTCACGCATTGCGCCCCCAACTCGGGGCGAAAACCTGGGATCACGATCAGGGGTGCCGTGAGGAGCCACTCGGTCATCCTGGATTTCGTAATCACTCCGCGAAGCAAACCAGAATGGGACCGCAAGCCACGGACGCTCGGCGTCCTTGGGCAGACGACGCGGAGCGTCAAAACACTTGCGTTCCCACGCGGAGCGTGGGAACGAGAGAAGCCCCCCGGCGTTAACGCGCCAGCTCCGCTGGCTCCCGGCTACTGGGCCTCCGGCCTGGACTGGACGGAACTACGGGCGACACGGAAGCCCAGGTCGTCGTCCCGGTCGGACGGCCCGTGCCCGCCGCGGTACGCCGACCGGCAGTCCCCGGCCGCGTAGTACCAGCTCCCGCCCCGGTGCACCCGGAGCGAGCCCTCGTCTGAGACGAATGGATCGGCCACTGGCAAGTCCGTGTATGCTGCGTACCAGTCGTGGCACCACTCCCACACGTTGCCGTGCATATCGAACAACCCCCAGCCATTGGGCAGCTTCCCGCCCCCGGGCCAGGTGCGTCCGGTCGAGTTGTTGTAATAGTAGCCGTATTCAGCCAGCAGCCGGTCGTCGTCACCGAAGCTGTACTGCTTGTGACTGACCGCCCGGCAGGCGTATTCCCACTCGGCTTCGCTGGGCAGGCGGTAACCGCCGGCATCCACAGCTAGATCACATTTCCAGTTGCTTCCGCTGTCCGGCCGGATTTGGTAACAAGGCGTCAGCCCTTCGTAGCGGCTCAGCCAGTTGCAGAACGCGACCGCCTGAAACCAGCTGACCATTTGCACCGGGCAGTCGTCCTCTGGACTCTTCTCTTTCTCTTCCCCTTTCCAGCTCTTGGCGATCGCCTTCTCCGCGTCCGTGCTGTTCGGAAGATCCGCAACCCTTTGGACGAATTCCTTGAACTGCCCGACGGTAACCTCACGATCGCACAGGAAGAAATCCTTCGTAAGCGTGACCTTGTGTCGCGGCTTTTCGTTGCTGGCGGCTTGGCTGCTGTCATCCCCCATCATGAACGATCCCTTGGGGATGCGGATCATCGTCATACCCCGGCTGTTGACGAGCCAGCCGCGATCGTCCGTTGGGCGCAACGAGGAAGGTTTCAGGACTGCAAAGTCTGCTGGAATTGCTGTCTCTTGTCCCCAATGCTTCAGCGCGAACCAAGCCGCGCTGTGCGTGCCGCCGTCGGGCGCATCGGTGTACAGTTCCACCAACGTGTTCCGCAGGGCCACCTGTTCCTCGCCACCGATCTCATCCCAGAGGATCAAGCCCAACGCGGCGCACAGGCCCGAGCGGAAGTCGGCCGCCGCAGGATCGGCCTTCGCCGCTTGCAAAGCCTTGGCTGCCTCCGTCAAGTCACCGTGAAATCGCGGATAGCCGTGAATGAACTTCGTCCGCCCCGAGGGATCTTCCGCCAAGGCGAGCACCGGCCGCGCGGCGTTGACACTGTCCCCAAACGTGGCCAGCGCCAGCGCCGCATTTCCCCTCTGGCTGGCCGAGAGATCTTCGTTCGCGAGGATCTCACGCAGCGGCGCCAGGGCACCGGCTCGATACGCTCGCAGATCCTCGACAAGCTCTGGGAAGTGCTCGTCTGGAGCGGTCACCGTGGCTTTCACGAGGACCTCGGTCTGTCTGCGCGAGCTGCGTACGAGTTGGATGGACAGGAACCCCGCGATCGTTAGGCTGATCAGCGCCGCCGCGGCGACAGCCAGGGCAATGCGAGTGAGTTTCCGTTGTCGTCGGGAGATCTCGCGTTCCCGCTCCAGCTCCTGCTGGCGAGCCGCCTCTTTTTCCTGGCGCTCGCGTTCCTCTCGGCTCCGGCTTTCCTCCAGGTAGCGATCGACCAAGGCAAACTCAGCGGGTTGGACGTGACGCGCGGCCCAGGCAGCCGTGGGCTTCTGCCGGTCGCGCCACCGCAGCAAGACGCCCAACTCGGGTTGTTGTAGCCTACCTCGATCACCGGCATCCCAGCTCCGCGCGTCGCGCACCAACCGCTGCAGTTCGTCGGCCGAAACGGCTTCCGCCTGGACCCAACCGCGGAGTCGCTGCCACTGCCGCAGCAGGCTTTCGTGGCTGATGTCCAACCACGTGTCGGCCGCCAGCGAACTCGGGGCCGGCGGCGTCAGGAAGCAGCAATCGGGATGGCGGAACGCCTCGACGACGGCGATCACGCGGTCGACCGGCACCTCGGCCACCTCCGCCACGACCTCGATCGGCGTCGGGCGGCGCACGTCGCGGCGGCTCGCGTCGCGCGTCGTCAAGCACTGGAACAACAGCCGCGCCACGCGTTTGTCACCATCCGTGTCGTCCACGCCGGCCAAGCGGCCGAAGACTTCCTCGGCGTGGTGGTCCAGGGCCTGCGCCACGCCGCCAATCTCCGGCCGGTCGTACTCGACCAGGGTCAATAGGGTCGGAAGTCTCTTTCCGTCATACGTTTCGCCATTCGCGTCGGAATCGGTCTCCGGCGGGCACGCTGCGCGCCGCGTGTAGGATGGACCTCCAGGTCCGTCCGGGCAGTCCGGCTCGTTTCGACGGACCTGGAGGTCCATTTCACTTCGACGGACCTGGAGGTCCATCCTACTTTGATGGACCTGGAGGTCAGTCCCACTTCGACGGACCTGGAGGTCCATCCTACTTGGGTTGCCAGCGGCCAGGTCCCAGGTGCGCTTCAGGGCGTGCTGCAGCAGGGGCAATTGGTCGGAATCGGTGCCCACGTCGTTCAACAGGCGGGTGACCAGCAGCGGGTCCGAATCGACGTCGAAGATCCGCGCCGGACCCTCGATAGCTGCCTGGATATCACGCGGCAGCAGCCGCGAGACCAGGAACTGGCCCGCGTTCAAGACCTCCGGCAGCCCGGGAAACAAAGCACAATCGCCCAGGAAATCGGACCGCATGGTGATCGCCACGTACACGGGCCAAACCGGCTGGGCGGCCAGATCCAGCAGCGAACTGACGAAGGCCTGAGCCAGGCCCGCGTGCTGCGTGTCCTGGAAGCGGAACAGTTCCTCGAACTGGTCGACCAGAATCAACAGGTTGCCGGCCGGTTCGCCTTGCGCCTGCTCCCACAGCCGCAGCAACTGGCCCGGACCCGACTGCAAGCGCGCGGCTAGGGCCGGCACGTTAGCCGCATCGGCCGCGTCCCACCGCTCGCCCAGCAAGCCGGACTGCAACAACCCCTGGGCCAAGCCACGGAAGGGGTGGTTTCGCGGCTGCATGTCCGCGACAAACCAGCGCGAGGCGGACCAGGTGGGCCAACGCGCGGCCCAAGGCAGATCGCGGGTGACCAGGAAGCCGCTGTCCAGGGCCGGGAACAGGCCGGCGCGGACCAGCGACGATTTGCCGCAGCCCGAGCTGCCGACGACGCCCAGGAAACGCACCGTGCGGAGCTTCTCCTGCATCTGGTCGATCTGCCGCTCGCGGCCGAAGAAGATCAACGACTCGCGGCGCTGATAGGGCCGCAAGCCCGGATACGGACCCTGGATGCCCAGACTCAGGGCGACCTCGCGTTGGCGACTCATCGGGGGCCTCCTTTCCTTGTTTCGACAGCAGGACGATCAGGACCGCGGTAGATTGAAGCGCCTGCCGGATACCGTCGTCGAACCGATCGCCGCACGACAGCCGGTTGCGATCCAGCCAGATATCCAGCGTCCGCTTGTGACGGACCTCGCGCTGCAGCTCGGCGCGGAGTTGCTCCTCGAAGGCCTGGACCCAGCCGCGTTTCTGGTGGTAGGGGCCGCCGTTGTCCGCCACGGCGTAGCTGAGGAACACATCATGCTGGAAGCCAAGTGCATAGGCCATGCGGCAGACAAGCTCCTATACTGCCCGCGGGCAGGTCTGTCCCTTCGTAGAGCGGAATTTATTCCGCTTTTCACTGAACGGATTGAAATCCGTTCTACGACAAAACTGCCCGCGGGCAGTATACAAGGCGACAGACTGCATCGCGAAGACGACGGAACAGGGGATTACAGTCCGCATCATCTTAGTGGTCGGGGCTGAAGCGGAATAGACACCTGTCTTTGACAACACACCCCAGACCGCGTCTGTTGCAGCGTCGGTCTGGCCCGTACAATACGGGACTTTGCTTTTGCGAAGATCCTGGCAGGTCGTGGCGTTTTCCTCCCCTGCCGCTGTTTGCTTGTCCACTTGGTCCGCCCATGCACGATCCACCCGTCATCGAAGTCGATTCCCTGAGCAAGGTGTACCGCGACGGCTGGCTGCGGCGCCGGCGGCTGGAAGCGCTCCGCGGGCTGACGCTGGCCGTGCGTCCGGGCGAGGTCTTTGGGCTGCTCAGCCCCAACGGCGCGGGCAAAACCACGTTTATCAAGATCCTGCTGGGCATCGTGCGGAAATCCGGCGGCCAGGCCCAATTGCTCGGCCTGCCCGCGGGCCACCGCCGCAGTCGGCGGCTGGTGGGATTCCTGCCAGAGAACCTGCGTATCGCGCGGCATCATTCGGCACTCACGGCTCTGGACTACTACGGCAAGCTGAACGGGCTGTCCGCGCGTCAGGTGCGGCAGCGCGGAGCCGATCTGCTGCGTCTGGTGGGCCTGGCCGACCGGGCGCGCGACAGCGTGGCCAAGTACTCCAAAGGCATGCTCCAACGCCTCGGCCTAGCGCAAGCCCTGCTGCACGATCCCCAACTGGTGTTCCTGGACGAACCGACCGACGGCCTGGATCCCGTGGGGCGCGCTCAGGTCCGCGGCATCATGCAGCAGCTCAAGACGCAAGGGAAAACCGTGTTCCTGAACAGCCATCTGCTGCAAGAAGTGGAGCTGGTCTGCGACCGCGTGGCGATCCTCGACAAAGGTGCCTTGCGGTACCTCGGGCCGGTCCAGGAGATCACGAACGCGGGCGTGGGCACCCTGCTGGCCGGCGAGGCCGAAGCGGATGTGATCCTGGAACTCGCGGGCGAGGAACCGGCCATTCGGGCTGGGCTGACGGGGGCCGTGATCACGTCCTCGCAACTCGCCGCGCCGGGGGTCGTGCGCGTGACCGTCAAATCCCTGCGCCAGGCCGACGTGGACCGTTGCCTCGATCGACTGCGCAGTCAGGGCGTGAGCATTGTGGGTCTGTCGCGCGTGCGACGAAGTTTGGAAGACGCTTTCCTGGCGATTGTGGCCGAGCCGGTGGAGGGATCATGCGCCCCTATCTCGCGGTGATCCAAGACTCGTTTCGGGAAGCGCTCGCCTCGCGCGTGCTGTGGGTGCTGCTCGTGTTGATCACGCTGCTGTTGCTGGCGCTGGCGCCGTTCGGCTATCGCCCGCAAGTCACCTGCGGTCTGGGCGAGCACGAGGTGCGCGAGTGGCCGCAGTTCATCCTCCACGTGCGCGACGCCGCCAAGTCGCCCAAGCCATCGCCGTCGCGGCGCATCGTCGAGTCGCTGGACGAACCCCTGCGCAACGAGTTGCAGGCGTTCCGCATGCCGGGCGAGGGCGAAGCCAGCGCGGTCTTCAAGATGCTCCGCGTGATGCAGGAGTTCCGTCAGGCGCTGAACCAACAGCTCGCACGCCGTGACTTCTATGACCGGGACGCCTGGGGCAAGACCCGGCTGCTGTCGGAAGAGGGACGCGAGTTGGCGAAACAGGACGTGGCCAAGCTGTCTGACGACGAAGTCGGCCGCTGGAATCGGCTGGCCCTGGAAGCGGCCTTCCCGGACTACGTGGCGGTCAGCCCGCCGACCTCCGTGCGGTTCCGCTACCTGGGGTACGATGTTGGCGAACCGCTGCCGATCCGCAAGAGCGACTTCCGGGGGCTGGTGGAGACGATCGTCGAGCGCGTCACGAAATGGCTGGTCGGCACGCTGGGGGTCTTTGTGGCGGTCCTCGTCACGGCCTCGATCATCCCGCAGACCTTCGATCCCGGTTCGCTGAATCTGCTGTTGAGCAAGCCGATCCGGCGCTCGCTGCTGTTCCTGGCCAAGTTCCTCGGCGGCTGCATGTTCATCCTGCTCAACGCGAGTTACCTGGTGCTCGGCGCGTGGCTGATCCTAGGCTGCCGCTTCGGCCTGTGGAACGGCCGGATCCTACTCTGCATCCCGGTCTACGTGTTCGTGTTTGCGATCTACTACACCGTGTCGGCCCTGACGGGTCTGCTGTGGCGCAATGCCATCGCCTCGGTGATCGTGACGATCGTGTTCTGGCTGGCCTGTTTCGTGGTCGGCGTCAGCAAATCGCTCGTCGAATCGATGGTGCTCAACAAGACCCGCATCGTGCAGTTGATTCCGGCCCAAGAGGAACTGCTCAGTGCCGACGAAATGGGGCTGACCCACCGCTGGAATGACACGACCGGCCACTGGGACGAAGTCTTCCGGATGGAGAACGAAGAGCACCTGCAGCGGCGGATCGCGCTGGCCGTCATCCCGGCCGTGCCGGCCGAATTGCGGCCCGTCGGCCCGGTGTACGACGAGCCACGCGACCAATTGGTGTCTGCCGTCCGTTCGTTCAATGGGCAGATGCTGCTGCAGGTGGGGCCGCGTCAGAAAGAGTGGCAAGCGGTTTCGGGCGGCACGGCGTCGCTGGGCACGCGGGCCTTGTTGCGCGAAGCCGACGGCCGGATTCTGGTGGTCTCCAGCCTGGGCCTGTACCGTTTGGTCGGCGATCCCAAGGCCGTGGCCCCCCACATCAAGCTGTTCGGGTTCTCGATCCCGGCGCCGGCCTCGGATCCCTTTGTTTCGATCGGGCCCGACCCGGCGGTGGCCGTCCTGGGCGCCGCGGCAGCCGCCATCAACCGGGACACGGGCGAGTTGGCGATCTACAGCCGCGGCCTGATCACCCTGCTGCGGACGAACCAGGCGGGCCGCTACGAGCGGCGCCTGGAGCACAAACTGGGGCCGGAGAACCCGGGCGCCGCGGTGTTGGCGTTTGGCGGCGATACGCTGCTCGTCGGACGCGACGACGGTCAGATCATCGCCTACGATGCCCAGACCCTGGAACCTCGCCAGGCCTTCGCGGTCGAAGGCCAGAATCAGCCCCGCTTCGTCACCGCGGCGCCCGGCGGCCGCACCTTCGCTGTGGTCTTTCACCACGGCACGCTGTGGATCTACGATCGCGACGCGGACGAGCTGTTCCGGCCGCCGATCACGGGTCAGCGCGACATCTCTGGCTGCGTCTTTCCCGCACCTGATCGCGTGCTGGTGGCCGACCGGGCGACGCGCGTGACGCAGTACGAACTGCCGACGTGGCAAGTACTGCACCGCTACTCGCCGCCGCTGTCGCTGGTGGAAACCATCTACCGCTACGCGCTCTCGCCGCTGTACACGGTCTTCCCGAAACCGGGCGAATTGGACAAAACCGTTCAGTACCTCCTGTCCGGGAAGGAGACCGCGGGATCGGATTCCCGCGGCGACTTGGCCACCGCCCAGCAAAGCCTGCACCCCTGGCGACCCGTTTGGAGCAGTCTGGCGTTCATGGTCGTGGTGCTGGCGTGCGGCTGCCTCTATTTGGAGCGTCAGGATTTCTGATTCGAGACAAGCCCTCCCATGCATCCAGCACCGCCACAATTCGAAAGTCCGCAACGCTCGCCGGAATCGGTGGGGCCCTTTAGCCTGGCGGCGTTGGAGCACGCGGTGCGCGCGGTGGAACCCGCCGCGCTGCTGGTGCCGCCGCGAATTCTGCGGCGGGTGATCAAAGAGGACCGCGAATTGCCGGGGTTAGGGTACGACGTGCCGCATCCCAAGTCCTACGTGATCGGCCGGGAACCCCTGTTGCGCATCGCCGATCATGCGGATCTGGGTCTCGCAGCCGATGCCGTACTGCCCGCTCAACTGGTGCTCTTGGCTCGGCCGGATGCGGAGACCTTGGCCGCCTTGACGGCGGGCGAGGCGCTGGTGGACTGCTGGCGACAACTGTTTCACGCGCGCGTCCACGTCGCGCTGCAAGCGCGGATCGACGCGGGCCGGCTCCCGGTCTCCGAGGTCCGGCGGCGGATTCAGCAATTGGGTGCAACCGAGTTTGACGAGATCCGGTCGGTGCTGCAGCAGGAAGAACTGCTGCTGCCGCCGCCCGACGAGCGGGCCGTGTACGTCGAGTTCGCCGGGACCTACTTGGAGTTGCTGTATTTTGACTGGCCTCGACTGCGGTACTTCTTTCCCGGCCTGGCGCAGGGCGGATCGGCGACGGAAGTGCTGCAGCAAGATGTCGACGCTCCGCAGCTGTTTCTGGCCACGCGGCCGACCGGCGCGCCGGATCCCGTACCGGAAGCGAGCACACCCGTCTTGGAGCCGGACGATCTGGAGGCCTGGCCCGTGGAAATCGAGGGGCAGGCCCAGTCTTGGGTCCGGCCAGCTGCGTCCCCTTCGGAAGACAAGTATCGCCGCCTGATCCGGCGGGCCGAGCGGGCGGCCGCGCGCCGCAACATCGTTCGGGCGCTGATGTGTCGAGCGCGGGCTGAAGCCGTGGTTCCGCCGCGGCTGGCCGAGCCGTCGCTGGCCGAGTTGCACGCGGACCTCGATCGCTTCGTCAACCGGTTGCAGACCGCCCTGGGCGAACCGGTGCGCGATCCGCAACGCTGGCGCGAGGTGCTGCTGGCCCTGGTCCGCCGCACGACGCCCGGCATCTGGACCGCCGAAGCCAAGCTGCTGTACGACCTGCAAAAGGTCTGTGACGACTTCGAACGCGACGTGTACACGGTGGACCTGGTCGAGTGGGCCCGCTCGCTGGGACGACGCCCGATCCAGCGTTTGCTGCCGAATCAGCGCGACGTGATGATGTGCAAGCACCTCCGCACCGTGGCCCGGCGTTTGACCACAGTCCGGCTTTCCGACTATCACCGGCACCTGCTTTCGGAGTTGATTCACGCGGCCTCGGAGCAAGCCGAAGAACGGCTCCGCGTACGCTTGCGGCCGTTGATCGTCCAGGTGTTGGACGAGGTGCAACTCCTCCCGCTGAACATCCCGGAGCGGATCGCACACGGCAAACTGGTCGAGGAACTCCTGGACCGGATCGCCGAACATGGCTTGCTCACGATGGGTGACCTGCGCGATGCCGTCTCGCGGAACAATCTCAAACTGGCCGATTATGCCTTCCGAGCGGATTTCCTGAACGGCGATCAATTGCTCCGGGCGGATGCACGGCTAGCAGTCGCTCTGGACGGCGTGTACAACGGCGGCGAAGTCTATCGGCGGTGGATGCAGCAACTGAGTTCCTGGGGCTTCGGCACGAACACGGGCCGTTTCATCACCCGCTTCGTCGCGGTGCCGTACGGCGGAGCGTACTTGGCCCTGGCCGGGCTGGAGCATCTGGTCTCGCTGTTTTCCGGCAGCGAAGCGGCGGCCTCATCGTGGCCGGTACTGCTGCTGCAGGTGTTCTTGCTGGGGCTGTTTCTGACGGGCTTGATCCATCTCGAGCCGTTCCGCCGGCGCGTCTGGCAAGGACTCAAGGGCGCATTTCGCGCGGCGCGGGAGGCGGTCGTGCTGTCGGTTCGCTGGCTGAAGGAATCTCCCTTGGTGCAGCTGCTCTTTCGCAGCCGCCTGTTCAAGCTGGGGATGCGGTTCCTGATCAAGCCCCTGCTGCTGACCTGGCTCATCTGGCTGCTGTTCCCCTGGAAGCAGGGCAGCCCACAGGCGTCGTGGGGACGCGGCGCGATGATCTTCGTGGGGGTCTGCGCGCTGCTCAACTCCCGGCTGGGGCGCAACCTGGAAGAGCTGACCGCCGAATGGCTGGTCGAGAGTTGGCAACGCTTCGGGCTCCGTTTCTTCGCCAACCTGTTTCTGCTGATCGTCGATGTTTTCAAACGGGCCGTCCAGGCGACCGAGCGTGTGCTGTACTCGGTCGACGAGTGGCTGCGGTTTCGTAGCGGCGAAAGCCGCCTGGTGCTGGCGGGCAAGGCCCTGTTGGGCGTCGTCTGGTTCGCCTTCACCTACGTGACGCGGTTCTGCGTCAACCTGTTGATCGAACCGCAAATCAACCCGATCAAACATTTTCCGGTGGTCACGGTCGCGCACAAGCTGTTGTTGCCTTTCATTCCGCACCTGGGCTACATGCTGTCGCTGACCATCGAAAAAGCTCCGGCCTACGCGATCGCCACCACGGTAATCACGGCGATTCCCGGCATCTTCGGGTTCCTCGTCTGGGAGTTGAAGGAAAACTGGCGGTTGTACGGCGCCAACCGTCCCAGCCGGCTGAAACCCGTGCCGATCGGTCACCACGGCGAGACCCTGTCGCGGCTGCTCAAACCGGGTTTCCGCTCCGGAACCTTGCCCAAGCAGTACACCAAGCTGCGCCACGCCGAACACAAGGCCCGTCAGACGGGCAACTGGCGGGCCGTGCGCAAGCATCTGCAGGCGCTGCAACAAATCGAACAGGCGCTGCGGCGTTTCATCGAACGGGAGTTCCTGACGCTGTTTGCCCAAAGCCCTGCCTGGCAGGGGCATCCGGTCACTCTGGAGCGGATCACGCTCAGTTCGAACCGCGTGCGGATGGAACTAGCCTGCCCGGACGTGGCGCCAGCCCGCTTGCAACTTGAGTTCGGGGTCCAGTCCGGTTGGCTGCAGGCGACGGTCGCCGAGCCAGGCTGGTCCGAGCAGCTCTCTCCGCCGCAACGCCTCGTCTTTCGGACGGCCCTGCTCGGACTGTACCAGCTGGGTGGCGTGGATCTGATCGCCGAACAGATCGAAACGCTGTTCTCCGGCGCGCTGGTGGGCTACCAGTGCAATAATGCGGGGCTGGTGGTCTGGCCCACGGCGTCGCGGGAGGTCGAGGCGTTGTACGACCTGCGCAGCGAGGCGCTGCTGATGACGCCGCGGATCAGCGGCGCGCCACTCTACTTCATGCCCGCGATCGAGCGGGCACGGCTGCTGTTGAGCGACACGCCCATCGGCTGGCAACCGTGGGTCGCAGCCTGGCAGCAAGCACCGGCCGGTTCAAACTCGCTGCCCGATCTCCTATCCGAAGTCCGCCTCCTGCCGGAGCCGCCGTAGGGTGCATCGAGCCAGCGCTTGGGCCTGCGGCAGCCGTGATCAGCAACCGCCGCCCAACGTCCCTCGCTGGGAATCGCCGGTTGCCGCTGGCGACGATGCACCGCATTTGGCTGGGTGCATCGAGCCAGCCGTGTTCCTGCGTTATTCGCTCGGTTGCCTCTTCAAGGCTAAGATCGTGGGTTGTGAGCGGCAAGGCGCTAGCCGCCGGTGGCGTTCGGAACCGGCGGCTAGCGCCTTGCCGCTCACGCATCGCGTCCCAAACTCTTAGCCTTGAAGACGCTCTAGCCCTGTTTCAGGAACCGCTCCATCTCGATCGGCAAGGGCGCGGCGAACCGCAGATGCTGCTGCGTGACCGGATGCTCAAAGCCGAGTTGCCGGGCGTGGAGTGCCAGCCGTTTGTAGCGCCAGCGGCGATGGGTTGCCAACACGGGCTCGTAACGCGGATCCCCCAGCACCGGATGCCCCGCCTCAGCAAAGTGGACCCGGATCTGGTTCCGCCGCCCGGTTTCCAACCAGACGCGCACCTGGGTGGCATCCGACCAGCGCTGCAGCACGCGGAAATGCGTGACCGCCCGTTGACCGATCTCCTGATCGTCGGTGGAGTAACGGTTCAAGTCCCGGTCGGTCGCCAGCAGGCTGTCAAACGTGCCCTCCTCCTGCTGCAGTTGGCCTGCCACAATCGCCGCGTATTCACGCTCTGGCTTGTGGAGGGCGAACTGGTCCCGCAGCGTCTGCGACATCTCCAGCGTTTTGCCGAGCACCAGCAATCCCGATACGCCGCGATCCAGCCGGTGGGCTGTAAACGCCTGCCGCCCTCCGCCGACATGTCGTACGTACTCGGACACTTTATCGACCAAAGTGTTCTTCTCGCCCCGTAGCGTCGGTACCGTCAAGAGTTCCGGCGGCTTCACCACCACGATCAAGTGCGGGTCCTCGAACACGATCTCGAAACCCAAGTTCCGCCGCGGCTTGTTGAGCGCGTGATAGCGCTGGTGGGGGTCGTACTGCAACTGCACCTGGTCTCCCGCCTCCACGCGCTGACCGGGAAACCGACACTCGGCGGCATTCAACTGCACGCAACCGTGGTCGAACAGTCCGGTCACCTGTGCCCGCGACAGGCCGCACAACGTCTGCACAATGCGGTCCACGCGCACCCCGATCTCTGCGGAATGGAGCGCCACTGTGAAAGATTTTCTGACCTGGGGCATGGGAAACTTCACCGGTGAGGGTCACTAACGAAAAACCATCGGGCCGAGTGCAGCACTCGGCCAGTGCCGAACGCCCCCGCTACTCCGCCATCGTGTTCGGTACAGCCGTTACTGGCAAGGGGGAGGAAACCGCCTCAACCTGTATCCTTGTCCCTAATCTCTCACCCTAATCTTTCACCCTAATCTTCCCCCTTCCGAATCGAATCGCGTGTCGAGGTAGCGAGATGGGATGCGGGGGGGAGAAAGAGATTAGGGTGAAAGATTAAGGTGAAAGATTAAGGGGTGAAAAATTAAGGGGGGGAAGATTAGGGGCAGCTGGGCCGACGCAGAAGGTTCCTTGCCCCTCCGTCTCGATACGATACACTGATGGCTGATGGAACCGATCTACCTGGACCATAACGCGACCACCAAGATCGACCCGCGCGTGGCGCTGGCCATCGACGAATGCCACCGCGCCGGCCATGTCAACCCGGCCAGTCCCCATCAAGCCGGACGGCGCACCAGACGCGTGCTGGAGGAAGCTCGCGAAAGCATTGCTCGCGTTCTGGGCTGCCGGTGTTCCGACGTCCAGGCGGATCGAGTGCTCTTCACCAGCGGCGGTACGGAATCGAACAATTTGGCCATCTTCGGCCTGGCCGGTCCCTCACCCGGTCGCGTCATTATTTCGTCGATCGAACATCCCAGCGTCAGCGGTCCCGCCGAACGGCTGCAACGGTGCGGCTTTGATCTGCAACGCTTGCCCGTTTCGCGAGACGGTATCGTGGAAGTCGGTCGGCTGCGAGAACTTCTGACCAAAGACACCCGGCTGGTCAGTGTCATGTTGGGCAACAACGAGACCGGCGTCCTGCAACCGATCCAGGAGCTTGCGGCACTGTGCACCGAGGCCGGCGTACCCTTGCACACCGATGCCGTGCAGGCGGTGGGGAAAGTACCGGTCGATTTCCGGCAACTCAGCGTAACCGCTTTATCACTTACCGCCCACAAGTTCCACGGCCCCATCGGCATCGGCGTACTGGTTGTCCGCCCGGAAGCACAACTAAGACCGCTGCTCTTGGGAGGATTCCAGCAAGCTGGTCTTCGTCCGGGCACCGAACCCGTCGCACTGGCAGTCGGTTTACAGAAGGCCCTCGAACTTTGGCAACAAGAGGCCGCTGTCCGCTTTGAGCATATCGCCGCTCTGCGAGACCGGCTGGAAAACTCGCTACGTGCCGAGTTCGCCGAGTTGGTGGTCAGCGGTGCCGGTGCGGCCCGACTTCCCCACACGACGAATATCGCCTTTCCAGGTCTGGACCGCCAAGCCTTGCTGATGGCTCTGGACCTGGCGGGCATCGCCTGTTCCACAGGTTCGGCCTGTGCCAGCGGTTCCAGCGACCCCTCGCCAGTGCTGTTGGCGATGGGTCTGCCGACCGCGGTTGTCAACAGCTCGCTACGATTCAGTCTGGGCGCCTTCACCACGGACGCGGAAGTCGAAGAGGCTGTTCGTCGTATCTCGCAGATATTGAAAGACTTGCACCGAAGAAAATAGTCCCTTTAACCGCTTTCGCCGTCTCGCCACAGGGGGAAAAAACGCTATAATCTCGGTTTCGTAGCGTTCCGAAATCCGGGCTCGTCCGCCCAGATCGTCAATAGGTACGAAATCTGTGGTCGTCAGCGACGTTTTCAGCATACCCCTGCACGTGAACGGACCTTCGCTGGTTCAGCCTACGGATCGAGATCCGCAGTCGTCGTGGGACTTGCGGGAATTCATCGGCGGACAGGAAAATTCGCTCTGCCGAGTCGCCTCCGAATCCCTGTTCCAAGACCCGCCACGATACAATCCACTGGTCTTCTTTGGTCCTGCTGCCACGGGAAAATCCGCTCTTGCTCGCGGACTCGCCGCTCGCTGGAAACAACTCAATAGAAGTGCCAAGGCGGTCGTCACTTCGGGAGCCGACTTTGCCCGCGATTACAGCCACGCTCTGGAGACGGACTCCTTGGCGGACTTCCGAGCCAAGTATCGTCGCGCCTCGCTGCTGGTCATCGATGACTTGCATCAACTGGGCGAAAGAGCCTCGGTGCAAAACGAATTGGCCTGTACTCTTGATGTCCTGCTAGACCGCGGTCATCGGATCCTCGTCACCCTGCCGCAAATGCCGACCGAATGCAGTTCGCTGTTGAGCGGCCTGGCCAGCCGGTTGTCAGCGGGACTAACCGTCCCGCTCGTGGTTCCCGGTCCAACCGCCCGACGGCAGATTCTGATGCGTCTGGCGGAGTTCCATCAGCTTCATCTTTCTGAAGAGCTGCTCGCGTGGATCGCCAACCATCCATCCAACGGTGCAAGTCCAGCGGCGACCGTGCCTGAAATCCACAAGTTGATGCTGCAATTGGCGCAGGTCAGCCAGCAACAGGGGCGCCCCCTGGATGCCAGACTGCTTCGCAAACTCTTCGCCGCGCACAACAAAGTTCCCAAGACTCCACTCAGGTCAATCACGAGACTCGTCTGCAAGTACTTCCATTTGCGAAACGCCGACCTGAAGGGACCCACTCGCCAACAACGCATCGTCCGCGCCCGCGGTGTCGCCATGCTGTTGGCTCGACAATTGACCGGCGAGAGCCTCGAACAAGTTGGCCGACACTTCGGAAACCGCGATCACACCACCGTACTGCACGCTTGTCGCAAGACGGAATCGTTGATCGAACACGATCCGGCCATCCGTCAAGCTGTCGAAGATTTGACCCTGCAACTGTCCGCGACATGAACATCAAGATTCAATCAATCACTGAAAACGACTGTGCAAAATCTGTCAGCAGAAGGTGCAGGAACGTCGACAATTCGCCGCCGGTGAACAGACGATTTTCAGCGTCCCAAATCCGCCACCAAGTACCAACTCAGCATCAACCGTATCGCGACAGCCTGTCGACATGTTGTGCACGCTAATAAAGAACTCCACTGCTTAACACAAACGCTTCCAAAACAAGAAGTTACTGCGTCAACTCGACCTGCGATCCTGTCACATTGCCGACGCTTTACTACTACTACTAAGATGAAATGAATTAGAAGAGTAAATTCCCGGAGGAGAACCCCTTAGCAAAGGTCCGAAACCATGAAGATCACTTGCGATCGCGAACAACTGTTGTCGGCGTTTCAAACTGCCGCCATGGTCGCTCCCAGCCGCAGTCCGAAACCCATTCTGCAAAATGTCAAAATGGAAGTCACTGACCGAGGTGCCATCCTGATGGCGACCGACATGGAGATTGGCATTCGTATCGAGGTGCGGGGGCTTGAGGTAGATGCGCCCGGCAGCGCCGTCTTGCCGGTGGGCCGGTTCGGGTCCATTCTGCGTGAGAGCAGCGATGAGAAACTGCGGATCGAGGTGGATGCACAAGGCGTCAAAGTCAAGGGCGAACGCAGTGAGTTCAAACTGTCTGGTGGAAACCCGGACGAGTTTCCGTCCGTCGTATCGTTCACCGAGGATAAGTACCACAAGGTGCCGGCGCGGCTGTTCAAAGAACTGGTCCGCCGCACGTTGTTTGCGACCGACACGGAAAGCAGTCGTTACGCCCTGGGAGGCGTGTTGTTGGAGATGGAAGCCAACAAAATCAACGCAGTCGGCACCGACGGCCGCCGTTTGGCCAAGATGGAAGGTCCCGCCGAAGCGGTGAATGGCCATGCGACTGGCGAGATCATGACCATCGTCCCGACGCGGTCGATGCAGTTGATGGAACGTTCTTTGACCGACCCGGAGGCCGAGGTTTGGGTCGCCGCGCGGGCGAATGACATCCTGGTCAAGAGTCCCACGGCCACGATCTATTCGCGATTGGTCGAAGGCCGGTTCCCCCGCTGGCGCGATGTCTTTCCCGTGCGGCAACAGTCGGTTCGTATCGACATCGCGGTGGGACCGATGTACTCGGCGTTGCGGCAAGCGGCCATCGTTGCGGACGATGAGAGTCGTGGCATCGATTTTGCTTTTGGCGACGGCAGGCTGGTCCTTAGTGGCTCGACGGCTGAAGTCGGGGTATCTCGCGTGGAGTTGCCTATTTCGTATTCAGGCCAGACCATTACCGTCACGATGGACCACCGTTTTGTGAGCGATTTTCTCCGCGTGCTGGACGCCGAGAAGATGTTCACCGTGGAGATCGAAAACGATGCGTCGGCCGCCGTGTTCAGCACCGACGATGGTTACGGCTACGTCGTGATGCCTCTGGCCCGTGAGAAAAGGTAGGGTGGGCTGTGCCCACCAGCCGCTCCCCTCATGTCGGTACTCCTGGGAGGGGAGCCTGGGTTGATGGGCGTTCGACGGAAACGTTGTCTCCCCTCGCCCCGGTACTCCGGGGAGAGGGGTTGGGGGTGAGGGGTGTTCGACGGCGGAAGGATCTCAAACCTAGTGCTGGGGAGCCGCAGTCAAATAGGTCAGGCTTTCCAGCCTGACGCGGAGTAGCTGTCAGCCTGGAAAGGCTGACCTACAACTGGTTCGGTGCAGCGAGAGGACGGGATGCAGAAACAGCCCGAAGACGAACTCAAAGCTATCTGCAAAGACATTGCCAGCCGACAGCGCTACTGGCGAGGCCCGCAGAAGATGGCGGATATCGTCAGCGGCCTGTTGGCCCGACGTGGCTACGCCCAAACCAAGACGACTTCCCAGTCTGCCCACGCGTGGCAACAAGCCGCCGGTCCGACGCTGGGTCAACACACTCGAGCGGGCAGCATTCGTCGCGGCGTCTTGGAAGTGGTGGTCCGCAACTCGGCCGTGCTGCAGGAGTTGACGTTCCGCAAAAAGCAATTGTTGAAACAACTGACGGAATTGGTGCCGGCCCAGAAAATCCGCGACGTGCGGTTTAGGGTGGGTGCCATCGAGTAAGAAGGCACGGACGACCATGACCGACGAAAAACAACCGGACGAACAAGTCAAACCACTTGAGCCCCTGCCCCAGGTGGCCGCCGAACAGTCGCCGAACGAGCAAGTCAAACCACCTGAACCCTTGGCCCAGGTGACTGCCGAACAGCAACCGAACGAGCACGTCAAGTCACCTGAGTCCCTGCCGCAGGTGGCCGCCGAACAGCCTGCCGCCGAACAGCATTTTGCACTGCAAAAAGGCGACGAGGAATATACCTCGGAAGACTTGCAGCATCTGAGCGACATGGACCACGTGCGCAAACGCCCGGCGATGTACATCGGCGACCTGACGGCCCGCGGTCTGCACCACTTGGTCTACGAGGTGGTCGACAACTCGATCGACGAAGCCATGGCCGGTTTCGCCAAGAACATCAGCGTCACGGTCAATACAGACGGTTCGATCACGGTGGAAGATGATGGCCGCGGTATCCCGGTGGAAATCCACGAGCAGTTGTCTCAGGAGATGGGGCACGAGGTCTCCACCCTCGAAGGCGTGATGTGCGTCTTGAAGTTCGGCGGGAAGTTTGAAAAGGGCGCCTACCAAACGTCCGGCGGTCTGCACGGCGTAGGTGTCACCGTTGTCAATTTTCTGTCCCAATGGTGCGAGGTGGAAGTCTATCGCGATGGTCACGTCTACCAACAGGAATACGAACGGGGTGTGCCCACCGGGCAGGTCAAACGGATCGGGGCCACCAAGAAACGCGGTACTAAGACCACGTTCAAACCCGATGCGATGATTTTCCAGACGACGAAATACACCTTTGACACCCTGTATAAACGGTTACAGGAATTAGCCTTCTTGAACAGCGGTGTGCGGATCAAGTTCCGGGACGAGCGCGTCAACGAGGGCGACGAGTTCTACTGCGAACGGGGCATTTCGGAGTTCGTCGAACACCTGAACCGCGCCAGCGATGTCCTGCACGCGGACGTGATCTACTTTTCCGGCGAGTCGGACGGCATCGGCTACGAAGTTGCCATGCAATACACGGCCGAGTACACGGAGAATGTGCACTCCTACGTGAACAACATCAACACGATCGAAGGTGGCACACACGTGTCGGGATTCCGTTCGGGCCTGACTCGAACGCTGAACAACTACGGCAAGAAAGAGAATATGTTCAAGGATCTCGTCCCGACCGGCGACGATTTCCGCGAGGGCCTGACCGCCGTCATCTCCACGCGCATCCCGCATCCGCAGTTCGAAGGCCAGACCAAGACGAAGCTCGGCAACAACGACGTGGAAGGCATTCTCAGCTCGGCCGTAGGTGACGCCCTGTCGAAGTACTTGGAGGAGAACCCCAAGAGCGCGAAGATCATTGTGCGCAAGGGCGTCCTGGCCGCCGAAGCGCGTGAAGCGGCCCGCAAGGCCAAGGACGTGCTTCGCAAACGCAAGAACGTCCTGGGTGGTGGCGGCCTGCCAGGCAAACTGCGGGACTGTATCAGCAAGGACATGGAGAGGTGCGAGTTGTACCTGGTCGAGGGTAATTCGGCCGGCGGTAGTGCTGAGGGTGGTCGTCTGCGAGACTTCCAGGCCATCCTGCCGCTACGCGGCAAGATCATCAACGCCTACAAGTCGCGAGAAGACAAGGTGCTGGCCAACGAGGAAGTGCAAAGCATGATCCAAGCCATCGGCATCGGGATCGGCGACGATCAGGACGTGGCCAAGCGGCGGTACAACAAGATCATCATCATGACCGATGCCGACGTCGACGGCTCGCACATCCGCACATTGCTGTTGTGCTTCTTCTACCGTCAGATGTATCAGCTGCTTTCCAACGGCTACGTCTACGCCGCACAGCCGCCGCTGTTCCGCGTGCGCAGCAAGAAACAGACCTATTACGTCCAGTCAGAAGAAGAGATGAAGACGCAGTTGCTGGAAAAGGGTCTCGCCGACGCCAGCTTGCACACGACCGACGGTCGCAAGATCGAAGGCGCTCAAATGCGTCAGTTGGTCTACACCTTGGCCTCCATGGAGGAAGCGCTCACCGCCCTGGAACGCCGCGGCATCAGCCTCAAGCAATTGCTGCAGCGGATCGACGCTAAGACCGGCCGTTTGCCGGTGTTTCACGTCTTTTTCGGCGGCAAGGAATACTGGTTTGTCGGGCGTGCGGAACTGGACGAGTTCCTGCAGCAGGAGGAGGCGGCGAGGGGGCAGGAGTTGGCCATCGGTGACGCCACGCAGCCCGACGCCGACGCCGTCAGCGAACTCGCCGCGCCGCATCTGCACATCACCGAGCTGCACGAAGTCCGCACGATTAACGGCGGACTAAAAGACTTGGAACAGCACGGCTTCGACATCCAGTCTTTGATCCCGCAGGAGCGGACGGGTATCGAGGAACCGCGTTACATCCTCCGTTGTGGCGACGGCCAAACCGGTCTGGAGGATCTCCGCGGCCTGTCCCCCGCCACGCGAGCCGCTGGTGAGAAGGGTCTGCAGGTGACGCGTTTCAAAGGTCTGGGTGAAATGAACGCGGACGAACTCCGCGAGACGACCTTGGATCCCACGCATCGCACCCTGGTGCAAGTCTCCATGCGTGACGCCGGCGCCGCCGACGACATGTTCCGCGTCCTGATGGGCGATAAAGTTGAACCCCGCCGCGAGTTCATCGAGAAGCACGCGCTCGAAGTGCGGAATCTGGACGTCTGATCTTGATCGCTGGTGTGGGACACTAATGTTGTCAAAATTTCACTTTTCACTGTCAAGCTTTTCACTTTAATTTTGTCAACCCTCCATACCGGTCGGGGGGAACTGCGTGGCGGACATGTCGCCGGCATGTCGTTGGCGATTAGACTTAGTCCAGCGGAGAACACGCGGCCGCGTTGTCGGCCGATCGGCCACGCAATACGAAGGCAGGCAGCGTCGCCCATGGCTACCGCAATCCTCATCGCCGATCAGATTGAAATCCCCGCGATGGCGCAGGGACTGGTTGACTTCCGGCGCTGGGCGATCTCGGATGACTTTCCGGAACGGGGTCGCATCGACTTCGTGGGCGGACGAATCGAGGTGGATCTGTCACCGGAAGACCTGCATACGCACGGAACGACCAAAGTCGAGATCCTTGCCGTCCTGGCAGGCCGGATAAGGCAACTGGAACTGGGCGAGATCTACACGAGTCGCGCACGTGTTTCCTGCCCGATGGCCGACCTCTCGGTGGAGCCGGATATCCTGTTCGTTTCGTACGACGCGATGGACAGTGATCGCGTGCGGTTGATCCCGAAACCAGGTGTGCCAGAGTGCTACGTGGAATTTGAAGGTTCGCCAGATCTGATCGTGGAGATCGTCAGCGATTCGACCGAGGGCAAGGACACCCAGCGGTTGCCCACGGCGTACTGGCAGGCCGGGGTTCGAGAATTCTGGCTGGTGGACGCTCGTCGCTCGGAACTGTGCTTCCGCATCCATCATCGCTCCGCCGCCGACCGACGACGATTCGTATCAGTATTCGGCCGTCCTCGGCTGTTGGTATCGGCTGGAGCGACTGCGTAACGACCATGGTCGGCTGAGATATGCGTTGCTCGAAAAAGCCGGCTAGAGTTCTGCGATGCGGGTTGCGGGATAGCCCTGTGGTCACGTTTACCCAAATGCAAAGAGAGTGTCCGGACTGCGAAGACGCTGATATCTAAAAAAAGGGACCAAGCTGGGCCGCCCGCAGGCGGCCCAGCCGGGAATCTTGTGGGGCACTGTTCGTGCGCGTGATGACAAGCAAGCGTAACGTCGCGCACGTGACTACCGGCGGCGCCAACGCCGGCCGTGTCGGCCGACGTGGAATCCGCGGATACTGCCGGTACGCTTGCCCGAGCGATAGCAGGCGTAGGCCACCCAGGCAACGACGGCCAAGACGATCAGGATTTCCATAAGGTCTCCTTCGAGGTTCTAATCAGCCAGTGGGTTGGACCGACGGAACAGCCGACTACTCGTCAGCCACCGGCGGGATGGCCAGGGCGTCGCGCTCCAGTTGGGTCGGTTCATCGCCCAGCAGTTCCGCCACTTTGGACCAGAGGTCCTTGACCTGCCTCGGCGAGGTCGCGAGCCAAATCGCGTCCAAGAGGCTCTCGCGCTCGGCGCGCAGCTTCAGGATCTGGCGGCCCAAGTCGGTCTGGCCCAGCAGCTCGTCTTCGACCACGACCTTCCGCTTGTCGATGGCCTGATCGACGTCGTTGCTGTAGCGGCCGTAGTAGGAGCCGTCGTCGAGATCCTCGACGGCGACGCCCCGCACGACCGCCACCATCTCGCGCTCGATCCGCACTTTCTGCTTCTGGCACTCTTCTTCCTGCTTCTCGATGGTCTCCAGGCGCTGGGAGAGTTCGGCCAGTCCGAGACTCTGGAGCGTCTGCACGCGGGCCTCGCGGTTCAGTCGGGTGAACAGGCCGGGATCGGAAGCCTTGAGGACCTCGATCTTGCGTTCAATCCGCTTGGCGAGGCGGTCTTTCCAGTGTTCTTTCTCCGTGACGGTCAGTCCGGGCATGGGTCGATCCTTGTACCAGGGAGGTCAATTGATGGGTGTAACTGACGTGTGTTGGCTCCGAGCGAGTCTTCGGTCAGGCGGCGTCGAGGCCCTGGAGTTGCTGGAGCGAGCTGAGCGTGGAGCGGACCAGCTTGAACTGCCGCTGGTGCTGCTTGAGTGCGGTGGACAAGGTGCGCAGCTTGGCATCGGCCTCGCGCAGCGCCGTCCGCGCGCCCTCGACCAGGGACGCCAGATCCCCGTTCGTGGCCGCTTCGGGTTGTTCGCGGTCTTTGCCGCGGACGGACTGCTCGGCGGCGGCGGTGGTCGTTTTGCGGTCGGTGGAGTTCTCGGACATGGGTGGTTCCTTGCGTAATGAGTCGGCAGGTGGTTTCAATTCGGTGTCCATCTTGCCCGGTGCGGTAGCACCGCCTTGGCTGCGGTCCGGCCGCCTCCGGTTCTTGGTGCGAGCCACGCCGGTGGTGGACGGTTCGCCGCCGGGTGCCGCGACGGTAATCGCTTTGGCGGACGGCTTGATGGCAGAATCAGGTTCGAGGACGGCCCACAGGTAGTGGCGGGCTTCGTCGCTGCACTGGACGGGGGCGTTGGCGGCGTAGAACAGCAATTCCCGAAACCCGAGCCGCAGGGCGCGGGCCAGGTACCGGCGGTCCGTGCTGATCCGCAGGGGATCGCCGATGCGTTCGGACTGACTGAGCAACAGCTCGGTCGGTTGGGGTTGGTCGTCGCCGCGGACGCGGATGGCGATCTGCCCGTTCATGTCGAGCGTGATAGCGCGGTAAGCGTCGTCGTTGCCGGGCAAGCGCGGCAGCGACTGGTCGAGGAACTGCGCGTCGGCTGGCGCGACCTGCAGCCGAGCCACCGCGCCGGTGGGCGACTGGAGGTGGTCCGCGACTTTGGGGAACCGCAAGTCCTTGCCCAGCTTCACGTGGTAGAGCCAGGGTCCAATGCGGACCGCCAGCCATTCCTCGGTCTTGCCGATGGCGATCGCGGTCGGCTGGATGTCTTTGTGTCCGTACAGGGTGCTGCGCGGCACCAAGACTTTGCCCTGCCACGGGAAACGGAAGCCGGTCTGCACCAACACTTGCCGGCTGTCGGTGGCGCAGATGGTGCCGGAGTCACCGCACATTTCCAGATGGTCCAGGGCGAACCGGATCGAGGCCGCCTCAGCCGTTTCGCTGGCATCCCGCAGAGCGGTCAGCAAGGACGCGGGATTGTCGGTCATCGACTCGGGCGGTGCCGGAAAGTCAGCCAGTTCGGCCGCATCCGGGGGTGTGTAGCGCATCACCACTGGAACGCTGGCATCGTGCCAAGTGGCGATCAGATCTCCATCCGCTTGCCGTTCGATGGAGACGACTTGATCCGAGCGGCCTTCGCAGTCCGCCAACAGCTCGCCAGGAACCAGGATTTCATCGGCCGGACAATCTCCCGGCACCGAGCGTTCGATGGCCGCCATGCCGCTCTTCGAGCGGATGGTCAGGCCCTGTTGATCGGCCCGGAACAACACCGCGGGACAGCGTCCGCGCGGCGACGTTCCGAGCGCATGGCGAAAGACGGCCCGCACTTGGCGGGCCAGATGGCGTGTGAGGGTGATCACAATGCAGATCCTCAAAGAAGTCGACACACGGGGCGCATCCAGCTCGCTCCGCAGGCGAGCGAGCTGACAGGGCGAGATCAAACAATCGCAGCGGTCTACGCCGCACAGGCACGGACCCGTGGACGGCGCAGACTGACGCGACGGTCGGCATCGAGCCGATCCCAATCGATGCCGAGCGGCTCGCGTTCGATGGGGATGCGGGTCAGGACGACGAATCCCATCTGGGCGATGGTGTCCACGGATTCTCCGGTGGCGCAGGCCACCTCACGATTCAAATCGGCTTGGGTCATAAGGCATCCTTCCGGCGAAAAAGGCACACAGTCACGGGGGGGAAACAACAAGGGCTCCGCGTCGCGCGGAGCCCTGGGAACGCAGAACAAAGGAGACAGGGTTTGCGGCGCTCCCGCTTAGGCCGGAGCGTCCGCAGTCAACAGCCAATACCTCCGCAACCAGTCGACTTCGGCAGTCAACGCTTCACTGCGCAGAACGAATGGCCCCAGGACGGGTCCATCCACGGGCGACAGATCCGCCTGCCATTGGCCCTGGTCGGTCGGCTCCACATGCGAGGCCCGGCGGATCGTGACCTGCCCAAGCGGCGACAGATCGAGGGTCTCGTCGTACAGACAGAGCAGGGACCCGTCGGTCTGGACGACCAGTTCCATCAGGCTGCCTCCCGTTGCACGGCTGGCCGCCGGAGGATGTTGCGACGAGGGCGATCGATCATCAGCGCGTCCAGCGAGCTTTGGACCTCGGCCAGTTCGCTGGCCACGGTCTGCCGCAGCACTTGGTTGTTGCGCAGCGACTGCGGCTCGACACCTTGGACGATCTGCTCGGCTTGGGATACCAATTCGTCCAGCTCTTGGTTGGAACGGACATTGAGCTGGCGGAAGCGGCGGAAGAATTCGATCAGGTTCTCGATCGTGGAGTCGCGGAAGACCTTGGGCTTATTGTCGTTCTGGCCCGTGAGCCGCTCGGTCAGATGCTCGACCAGGCCGGTCAACTCGCTGACGAAAGCTTGCTCCGCCAACTGCACGGCCTCGTCGAACCGGGCGGCGACCCGCTGGCACTCCTCTTCGTACAGAGCCGGATTGAGGTGCTCCAAATAGGACGGGGGTTCGATATTGGGAAAATCCCACGTCACCCCGAACAGGCCGCGGAGCGATTCCGGGTAGTCGCTCGGATTGAACAGGCTGCCGAGCCGCTCACGCGCCGCGGACTTGAGCTCGACGTAGTGTTCGTCCAATTGCGCGACGGCCTCGTCGAGGTCCTGGCGCAGTTCGCTCATACGCCGGTTGAACTCGTCGATCTTGTCCTGGCGGATGAGCCGGACGCTGGCTTCCGGGTAGGGGAGCGACATTGACTGCCAAGTGGCCACGAGTTGGTGGCGGACGTTGGTCACGGCGAGGAAGGCCGGATGGCGGGTGTTCAACAGTTTCTTACCCGCGGACAAGTACTGGCCTTCGGCTCCGAACGTGTCGGCGGCTTGGGCCTTCTGTTCGGGCGTGAGGGTTTTGCGCACGCCGAACCAGCAGAAGGCCACGCGGGCGGCCGCCATGGTGGCGCGGAGCCGTTGGGCCGGAGAGGTGGAGGGACGGACAACCGGTTGGTCACGGACAGTAGTCATGAGCGGTGATCTCCTGGGACTGTGGATCAGGGTTTGTTACTCCATCGCCGTCACCGCCGGGCTCCGCGCGCACCGTCAGCGGCATGGGGACAGGGCGGACGGTGACGGAGAGGGAAGGGAAGCAAGATGCGTCAGTCCAGTTCCCAGTGAGCCTTCAGCTCTTCCTGGGTCTGGAACCGTTCGCAGCCGATTGTGGCGGGCGGGAAGATGGCTTGGAGGGCGACGAAGTAGTCGCCGTCGTGGCGGCCCAAATAGAAGCCGAAATCCCCGTCGCGCACGTCGTCGCCACACGGGTAATCGCGGCCAATGCGGCGCACTTTAAGCAGGTGCGAATCTTCGCCGCCGAAGTCAGAACGATCGTGCCGGGGTTTCAGACGCCCGGTCATGGGTGTGGCCAGTGCCAGCGCGAGTGCCTGGCTGGCCGCCTCCGTCGAGATTGTCATGGCGAGGTTCCCTTCGTAGGCGCGTCAGAATCAACGCGCGCGGCGCCGCGCGGGCAGGAGCGACATGGTGCCGCTTCTGCCCGGCGACGCAGCGGGAGGGATGCGTCAGTTGCTGAGCGGACTGCGGGCCACCTTGCGGCGGGAACTGGGTTGGCTGTCCTTGCGGGTGTAGATGCCCGGTTGATCGGCGTTCAGGCATCGCCCGCTGGCCCAGGTGCGCAAACGATCCACCGACTCGGCGGCCGTGACCGCCACGGGCACGACGTTCTGCGCGGCTTGCACCAAGGGCACGTCCAACAGGGCGGACAACCGGCAGCAGGCGCGAATCTCGGCTCCGGTCCACTGTTCATCGTTGGGCAGCTTCTGCTCCGGGTCCAACTCGAACTGTCCCAGATAGAGGTTCCAGATCGCGCGTCGCTGCTCGGCATTGGGCAGGTTCAGAAAGAAAACGCCGTCAAAGCGTTCCGCACGCGCGAACTCCGGTGGCAACTTGCTGATGTCGTTGCACGTGGCGACCAAGTACACGTCCGATGTGTGATCGTTCATCCACGTGAGCAGGGAGCCAAAGAGCCGCGCGGACACGCCGGAGTCGGTCTGCCCGGAATTGGCCACGCCGCTCAACGCCTTCTCGACCTCGTCGCAGAACAAGATACAAGGCGACATGGCGTCAGCGATCCGCAACGCCTGCCGGATATTGGCCTCGGTGGAGCCCACCAGCGAACCCATGAGCGAGCCGATGTCGAGCACCAGCGTGGGGCGGCTCGTCTCGCGGCCGAGCGACTTGGCAAAAGCACTTTTGCCGGTTCCGGGAACCCCGAGTAACAGCACGCCGCGCGGCCGCTTGAGCGGGTTGCTGCGGCCGGGCTGCAGCAGCGACCGTTTGCAGAACGCCTTGAGGGACGCCAGGCCACCCAGGCTGCTGAAGTCCTCGCTGCCGCGATACAGCGACAACAGGCCGGACTTCTTGAGCATCCCGCTCTTCAATTCCCAGACCGCCTCCGGCGTGACCCGGCTGTGACGCACGAGCGACAGACTGAAAGCCGCTTCCGCTTCGTAGCGAGTCAGTCCCGCCGCCGCGTCGAGGACCGTGTCCAACTCCGTGCCCGAGGGCAGTTCATTGTCCTCCGTCGCAATGCCGCGCGCGATCTGGTGCAGTTGCTCACGATCGGGGAGCTGGTGCTCGATGACCAGGAACAGCTTCTCTAATTCCGTCGGGATGGCCACGACGGGCGAGAGGATCACGATGAACGTGCGGTTCTGCTTTCCCGCGGTGATCTGGTGGATCAGCGCTTGGACGATTTCGGGCGACTGCAGAAAGCGGTGGAAGTTCTGGAGGAGCAGCAGTGCCGAGCCATCGGCGCTGGCTAGCGCGTTCACCGCGCGGATCGCGGCCAACGGATCTTGGCCACCCGCGTCACCGGCAGCCGGCGCCGGCTGCCCAGGGATGTGCAGGCCGCATTCGATGTCCCAGGCCGCCAGGCGCCATCCTTCCTGGCGGCAGAGTTGGGCGATTTCGGCCGTGGCGTCGGTGTGCTCATGACTCTCGATCCAGATGCCCGTGAAACAGGCCCGGACGAGTTCGGCGAGTTTGCCTGCCAATTGCATGTACGGTCTCCTAGGTGGGAATCGCACTGCCGGTCGTCAACCGGCGTGCTGTTGTTGCTGAACGGTGGTGGCCGCATGGTGGAACTCGGCCGTGAGTTGTTCCTTGGTCCGCTGGCCGAGCGCCTGCTCCAGGAAGCGGCTGGCTTCCTGGCACGTTGCTCCGGCGAACCCTTTGGTTTGGACGCGGGCCTCGCCTTGCGGGCTGATGATGATCTCGATGACCTTCATGCGGCACCTCCGGCGACCTGGACGGTCAGCTTGATGCTGCCATCGGCCAAGGCTTGCTCGGTCACGACATGGCCCTTGCGGCGCGCTTCGATTTTGGTCTTCTCGACGGCATAACTCTGCAAGAACACGTCGAGGTACTTCTGTTCACCCCAGTGGCCTTTGAAATTGTCAAAGTGCACCTGCCCGGTGCCGACATCGCAGACGACGGGATAACGCCACTTGGGCAGCTGCACGGCGAGCCCGGTGGCCTGGTTGGTGAACAACTTGTGGGTGCCCTGAACGGGCTGCGAAAGTCGCAGGCGTTGGCACGCCGCTTGGATCGCCGCGGGATCGCGGATTTGGACTTTGAGCGAGACGATGTGGCTCAAGTTGAGTCTCCTCTTGCTGGCGGTGGTGAAGAAGCGAAGCGATCTGGGCAAACGGCTCAGGACCGTGTGGCGATCTGCGCTGCCCACAGTCCGACACCGATGCCCAAGAGCACGATCGGCCAGTGGGACACGCTTCCGGTCACAACGCTGATGCAGAAGGCACTGCCGATGATCGCGGTGACGAGTCCGAATAGGCCGCGGTTGGAGTCACGCATGAAGGTTCGCTCCGGAGGGGGTGATAAGCAGTTAGGCGCGCGAGGAGTCGCCCTGGAACTCCCGCCACGCCGTTTCCAGTTCGCGGCGGGTTTGCGAGATACGACCCGGGCTGACCCCGAACTTCCGTGCCGTGGTCTTCGTGGTTTCGTTCTTGGCCAGGGCCTCCGCGACGCGGCGTTTGTGCTTGGGCAGCGTGTCGAACCAGTCCGCAATATCGATGCGGGCTGCCGCCGTATCGGAGGGGCCCGCGTGACGGTCCTCGAGGAGCACTTCGCGCCAGCAGCCCTCACGCTCATCGAAGTGGTCGAGCCTTTCGACCCGAAAGTGTTTCATCCGCTGCGCGTAACCGGACGACACGTCATGCACACAGAGCTTGGCACCGACGCGGCGGCCATCGCGAATCTGCTTGATGGCGAACTGTGCCAGCGGCGTCGCCTGAGCTACGTCGATCAGGCCACGGTCCACGAGTCGGACCAAGGCGGCCCAGCAGTTGGCGACGACCTCGGCGATCAGTTCCTCGCGCTGCTCCGCGCCTTCGCGCCGGAAGGCGAAGCGCGCTTGTTCCTGAATCTGGGGCAACAGGGACAGGAACTTCGTTGTGCACGCACACACAGCGGCCTGTCGCATTTTATTGGCCTTAGCGATCATGGTGGGCTATCTCCTCAGAGGTGAGGCCGCCCTGCGGGGCGGCCGTGTTGGCGAACACGAAACCGTCCCGCGTCTGCGAGACAGGAGTAAGAAGAGTCGAAGCAGCTAATCGGACACCGGCTGCTGTTCCTCCGAACTGCCCAGGGGGTCATCGGGGTCGCGCGGCGGCTGGTCCAGTAGCGCGTGCGGTGAGTGGGCCGGCAGTAGTACCGGGTGATCGCTGATCAGATCCTGCACCAGGAACTCCGCCAGGGCCGCCTCGGCTTCGCCATCGAGGGGCGGACGACGCAACAGGGCCCAGCACAACAACAGGGGTAGCAGGCAAGCCAGGATCAGCCCGATGCTGGTGATGGCCGCAGCGATCAGCGGATCGCGGTGGCGCTGTTCGGCGATTTGGCGACGATCCGTTTCCAATTGGTCGCGTTGCCGACCGATTTCGGCTTGGTCTTGTTGCAGATCACGCTGCAAAGCGGCCAGCTCAGTGCGCGCTTTGGAATCCGATTCGACCAACTGGCTGGCGCCGCGTGCCACGTCGGCCTGCATCTGAGCTAACTGGCGCTGTTGCTCGGCCGATTGTTTGGCCGCCTCGCGGGCGGCTTTGGCCAGCTCATCTTCCTCGCAACCGCAGAGTGCGGCCAACAACAGACTGGCCAGAAGTACGAACGGGAGTCTATTCATGGTGCATCGGTCTCCATTTGTCGAGAAGGCGACGAAGCAAGCCCTGCAAGGCGCGACGGAGTCGGACCTCGCGGACCAGGGCCAGGACGAGCACGACGGCCAGGGTCGAACTGGCCAACAACACGGGCATAGTCATGCGGCAACTCCGGTGGTGAGGAGGGGACTGTGGGGACGCGGCGATGCGACGGAGGCGACGCCGAATTGTGCGCTCGGCGCGGGTCTCCGACCCCGCCGTGACCGCCGACCGAAGGTCTCCCGTGATCCCGGTGACCTTCCGTCGGTCGGGTGGCTCGGTAAGGAGACCGGCCACGGCGCCGGTTCTTCGGCAGCAGGCTCGGCGATAGGAACTACGCGGCAGCGCGCCGGCGTGGTGCGGCGCGGAGAAGCTCAACGTCCGCGCGTCGGTACAAGTACAGGCCGGCATAGGGTGTGACGCGGTTGGGGAAGACGGGGAGAATCCGTCCGGCGTCCTGCCAGGACCTGAACGTCGTGCCGGCGATGCCCAGGACGCGAAGGGCCTCCGCGCGTAGGCAATAGGTCTCGCGAAACCGTCCTATCTCGGCAGTCGTGGCCATTCGCGCCCGACCGACCTGTTGTGTTTCGAGCAGGCCGGCGTCAATCCATCTCTTGAGCACGTCGACCTTCACGGGGCGTCCCGGGAAGAGAATCTTGGCGAGCCGATGTATGGGATATCCAAGAAGCTCGTCCCGACGGAGTCGCACATCCGGCAAGACGGTCTCCACGTCGTGCTGGGCAACCACCAAGCCGTGAAGCCGCTGTTCAGGATTCACCAGGCGCGCGGCGACTTTGCCGGCTTGGATCAGGGCCAGCAGCTGGCTGAGCGTTAGACCCGTTGGGCCGAAGATCCGAGTAGCTTCCCGAAGCGAGATCCACGAAGCACTGCGATCTTCGCTGGTCGGAGTTTCCCGGAACAATGCTTCCAACGAGGACAGGGAACTGACCGGAATCCGCCAGCCGTGGTTGATCCGTACGACTCGAGGCAGCACGCCGTCGTGGATCAGGTCGCGCATGGCCGTTGTGCCGATTCCCAAGCGACTGGCAGCTGTGGTAACACCCACGGCACTCTGCAACTCACGCCGCAGGTTCTCCACCGACTCGCGCAGGACTAATCCCACCGATCGACCACGGTTGCCTGCCGGCTGAACTTGGCCGGTGAGAATGCCTTGCTGGGTCAGCTGAAAGATGGCCCCATTTCGCACCTTCAATACGGTCGCCGCTTCGGTCTGGGTGATCCAGGTCCGCTCGCGTAGCAGTTGGCGATCTTCGGGGCGTTGGAAGAGGCAGACTTTGCGGCTGAGATGACCGGCGGCGTAGCGCCCCAATAGATATTGTCTCAGCGCCTGGGCTGGGGCGGGAAAGCCGACATCCTCCAGTCGGGTCGCTTCCCGTAGTAGCAGGCCAAATCGTAAGGCCATGCCTGTGGACGAGTTGCGGTGTTTGGGGACCTGCTGGAACGCGTCGAGGAACTCGTAGAGCCGATCGGGCCAATGGACAAGCATCTCGGCGGCGGCCAGCCAGGCAATGGAGTCGTCCCCTGACTCCGACCCTAATTCCAGTCGCTCGCGGGTCTGCAGAATCCATGCGGGCGTCTTCCCAGCCGCCATCGCCAGCCGCTCCATCCACCAACACAGGGCCGCCGCGGACATCTCAGGTAGGCAGCTTATGCCCTGTACGAATAAGGTATGAAGTGTCTCCACCAACTCTATCGCCGGGGCACCCAGGCAATTTGGCTCCACATCGACGAGCGACTTCCCGCAGCGGCAGACGGATACGGCTGGCCGCTCCGGTCTGAGCGGTCGTCGGCAGGCCGGACAGAGGGCGATAAGCGAACATCGATGTTCACGGCAAACGGGCAGCGCGTACAGCGACCATGCCAAGCGTTCGTACGGAGCGGCGTCCTGCCTCAAGCAAGCCGGGCAGACTGAGAACTCCCCCCGCGCAAAGTATTTGAGCGTGGTCTTCGAATCACAGAGCGACGCCGTTTGCGACGGCTCCCCCGGGAACACGAGAGTTGGCGCAAGACGGTTGACGGTCATGCTCAGCAGCATCTCCGGTGACTGCCGGAGGAGCATAGCCAAAACGTCCAGAATGGGACCGGGGCGGAGAAAATTGACGTTTGCCTGGACCTTGCCGACGTCGACAAGCAGAGCACGTAGCCGGTGTGGTCCCTCGTAACACATGGCAGCCGCCGTGCGGCGTACCAGGCTGATGAGCGACTCTCCCGGGAGCGGCACGACGCGAGCAGGTAGAGCCCTGACGGATGGAATGACGTTCATTGACGGCCTCCGAGGTAGTCTGTCGCCGTGGCCGGCCGGCGTTTAGCACCGCTGGCGCGAGGCGACAAGCCGACACCGGCGGCGCGGGTCTGGTCGGCGGCCTGCACGCGATCCAAGGCGGCTTTGTCCAGGTCGCCGATGAAGGGGTTCGATTGCTCGGCCAGCACGCGCTGTTGCGCGAGACAACGCTCGAAGATGCGCGCTAGGTCGTCCATCTCGATTTGTTCGTTGCCACGCTGTAGCGCTTCGGCCGCAGCCCCGCGCACCAGCGTCATCAAGTAGTCCGGCACCCCGCGGCTGGCCAGATAGAACCGGCCGGCCAAGTCGGCGTTTGCCAAGCTGGATGTTTCGGCCAGCGGAAGCGTCTCGTCGAGCTTCTTCAGCATGCCACAGAACTCCCGCTGACCTTGTGGCGTGCGCCACGTGAAGCAGCGCAATGTCAGCCGCTGCTTGAAGCGGCGTTCGGTGTGCTCGGCGCTCAGCACGTACTCGGCTTCGGGCATGCCGCAGACGACCACCGGCAGGCCCGTGTTGACGATCAGCACCTTGAGCCACTGTGACGCCTTGGTCATGACCTTGGCCCGGTCGACATCGAACAGGTGATGAAACTCGTCGAGCACAATCAACTCGACGCCGCAGTGTTTGAGTAACCGGGCGGCACGGTTGGTCAGACTCTCCACCGTGCCGCTACTCCAGGCGGGATCACCCAGGGCCAGGAGGAGATCCGCGGCAATGCCCTCGGGCCGGGCATCGGGCTGCAGAGTGACCCTGAGGACCGGTTGGCAGTTGGCCGTGTCGGTCTCGCGTGGCGGATGCAGGCGGCGGTAGTGGTCCACCACGCTCGTCTTGCCGACGCCCGAGGAGCCGAGGATGGCGCCACAGACGGGCTCCCCCGCTTGCTTGCTGGACTGATGACAGCGTTCCAGCAACGCCACGGCTTCACGGAATCGCGGATGCAGGACGAGCAGCTTATTGGCGTACGCGATGCGTTCGGCCGTCGGCCGCTGCCGCCATTCGCGACGGTCTGTGGGTGACTTCGAGCTGGTACCTCCGGACATGGCGATGCCTCAGGGTGAAGGGAAGACGGAAGAAAGCCCGGGCGGGGCGCCCGAAGGCGCCCTGCCCAGGTGACGATTTACAGATCGGGACCGGCCACTTCCCAGTCATCCACGTTGACCTCGGACGGGTCCCCGGGATGGGCGTCGGCGTTCCCGATGGATTCGGGAGCGCCGGGAACCAGAGTCTCTGCGCCGGGCGCCGCCGACTCGCCGGGAGACGAGCCTTCTCCGGACCCGTTGTCGGATTCCTCCGGCTCACCCGTGAGGGAAGGGGCAGGTTGAAGGAAACGGGCTGCCCGCACGCGGCGTTGGCGCGAGGGTCTTTGCATGGCCGCCTCGACCACGTCGCGGATGGCGTTCCGCCCAGCCGCCAGATTGAGCAGATGATCGGGCTGATCAAATCGCTCGCGGATCGCCCGTTTCAACACCCGCCACTGATACTCGGTCAGGCCTTTCATCGCCGGGTCCACCGTGGAAGCTTTGAGGTAGGTGTTTTCCATGTGGATCGGGTTCAGCACCCACACCTCGCCCAAGTCCCAGGGGTTGTAACGCACGGCGATACGGTCAGCGTCCAAATTGTGACTGGCCAGTTCGGACCGCAGGGCCATCAGCTCATCGCTGGTGTAGAACATGCCGCCCAGTTCGATGCCGCGGGGCGACAGCGTTCGGTCGGCCCGCTTGGACAGGAGCACCAGCAGCTGGTCGGGTGTGGCCGGGATGCACGGCGGAAACACGGCCGCGCTGTCTTGCCACATCTCCAGACGAGTCCCCGGCGCCGTGGGGTGTTTGCTGGCCGCGTACACATCGACCAGATGGATGTGGATGATTTCCAGCAGGGCCTCATACGTGATCAGCGGGCCGTCGTCCGGTCGATAGTCGGCCCGTTCGACCCAACTGCGAAACGTCCGTCCCGGCAGCGCCGATGCCAACTGGTCATTTAGCCCATCGAAGAACGATTCCACGGTGCCTTTGAAATGCGGCGTCCGCGGCGGGTTGAAGTCCAGCTCGATGCCCAGTTGAAAGGCGGCATCCTCCAGGTCCTTGCTGGTCAGGTCAGGCCCACGGTCCGAGACCAACTTTTCCGGAAGTCCAAAGCAGGGCCACGAGCCTTGGACGCGTGGATAGCGCTCCTTGAGATAAGACTTGGGCAGAATGGCATGCCGCAGGGCCTCCATGAGCACGGCATACGAGGGCGGCTCGAACTCCAGACAGAAGCCGACGACCATGCGGCTGTAGTAGTCGATGAGCAGGGACAGCCACGGCTGGCCGATGGGACCGGCATCCGTGCCGACGACGACTTTCAGCGGGCTGTGGTCCATCTCGACCCGCTGCAAAACGCGCGTGGACAATTGCTGCGGTGACGTGGGGGCGTGGCGGCGGTCGGCGATCTTCCGGCCCCAGCGCTGTCGGTCGACTTCCCACGGATCAAGCTGGCCGATGCGCCGGGCGATGGCCCGGCTGAGGGCCGATTGACGCGGTACCGGAACAGCTTGGGCGGCCGGCAGCCGTGAGTTGAGCCGCTGGAGGTCTTCCAGCACACGGCGCGTGACGGCGGAGATGGGCCGACGAGCCTTGGTCAGGTAGACGGTCTGGATGGCTTCGTCGACGAGCTTGCGAATCTGAGGGTGCTTCTCCAGGATCGCCGTTTTGCGTACTCCATTTTTCCGCCGCCGTCCCTCGTTGCGTGGCACGAGGGCCATCCGATCCTTGCCGGCCTGCAACCACGCATGGAAGTAACGCCGAAGCGTTCGTGCCGAGAAGCACTTGTCGTCGCGTTCCATTTCGGCTGCCCGGTTGGCGTAGTCACTTTCCTGAGGCACGAGGCCTGACTGCGTGAGTGGTTCGATCGCCTGCCAGCGGCGCTGCAGCACGCGTTTCTGCTGCGCGGTCAACTCGTGAATAGGCGCGGGTTTGGCAGGTGCCGGTTTACGTTGGGGTGCTTGTGCTTCATCGCTCGCGAACCGTAACCGGCCGGCCGAGTAGTGGGCGAGCAGTTCTTCTTGCGAAAACTCCTGTTCTACGAGGAACTTGACATCTTGGGCGACGAAACGGTCGGGGGCGAGTTGGCGGACCACACGCCAGGCCCGCCCGTCGAGCAGCCATTCGGTGCCCACACCGAGTCGAACGGGTCCCATGTGATCACACCTCCGGGATAGATAAGGGTCTGGTCTGAGATGGGCTCCTGCCGCGGATCAAAGCTCAGGTCACCAACGGCCAACAGGTGGAAGATGTGCATCCGTGCGCGGGTCGAATCGGACTGGTCAGCTTGTCGGCACAGATCCGCCAGCGGCACGCCGCGTTCGGAAACCAGACGTTGAACCGTAAGCAGCAGAGCGGCGTCCGTGCTGGCCTGCCGGTAGCGACCGACCAGTTGCACGTTGCTCAGCAGCGGTCCTGGAAGCAGTTCCTTCTCCGTGACCAGGTGAAACGCCCAGCCCTCGGTGGCGGCGTATTGCCGGGCCACCGAGAGCTTGCGTTGCGCGAGAGGTTTTGCCAACCGATCGGAAGGCTTGACCTCGACGAGCCGCTTCTGGCCGCTGGTCATCTCCACCAGGAAATCGGGCTCGATGTAGCTGCAACCCGCGTTGGCTTCCTTGCGGGGCCGCGACTCCGGCGCGGCTTGGAGCAACTGGATGTGCAGGGTGTTGCCCTGCTCACGCCACTGGTACCAGATGGTCAGCGGTTGCTCTTGGATGTGAGTCACTGCCGGACACGCCACCAGGATCGTAGCGGCCGCGCCTTCCAGTTGACCTTGGCACCGGATCGACCGTCCTTGTCGCGGGCACGGGACCAAGAGAAACGACCCCGGCGTGCGCCGCCGCAGGTGAAATGTAGAGACGACTTGGTTGCGAGGGTCTGCGGACATGGGAGGCTCCCTTGGAAGGGCGAACACGAGGATGGCGCAGCCATTCCGCTACGCCGCCGCGCGTTGGCGACGCGGTGCCGATGGCTTCGACTCCGGCGTTGCCCGTGCCACGGTCAGCGCCGGCTTGCCGTTCCGCTTCGACGCCTTGCCATTGGCGCCCCGCAGCTTGGCCTCGACCAACTGAGCCAGCCGGGCATCCGTGTCATCCCGCAGTTCCTGCCAACGGATCGGCTCGTCGATGGATTCGATCCAGCGGGTGAGCGCGTCGACCTCCTTCCGGTCGATCTGCACGGCATCCTGATCCACCGGCATCGCGGCGCGGCGTTGGGCCGGATCGAACAGCGTCTGGACGAGCAGCACTTCTTCCGCGGGGTAGACGATCACCAGTTGACGCTTGCTGGAAAAGACGGTCCGACCGAGCGCCCACTTGTCGGCGCGCAGCAGGGCTTGGCGGATCACGACGAAGGGCTTCATTGCCGCCGGATGGGCCGGCGCGAGGTACAGGCTGCGCCCGGCCAGCAGCGTCAGGTCGAATTCGGTCGGGGAGAGGAAGTGTTCCAGGTGGATGGTCTTGTCGTCGGTCGGCTCCAGCGTCGCCAGGTCTTCCTCGGTCAGCGCGACGCACTGCTCGGCGCTGTAGGGATAGCCTTTGGCGATTTGGTCGGCCGGCACGCGGCCGTGCTTGGGGCAGCACTTGTGATACTCGATGTGTTCCCCGCAGCCGGCGTGGAGTTGGCGCAGGGAGACGGCGGCGGTGGAACTGATCGTGGGATAAGCCTTGACGGGGACACAGCAGGAGCCGAGCCGCAGTTGGCCAGACCAGCTGGCGCGGCTGGCGGGTGGCGCGGTGGCCACGGGCGGCGGATCAACGAGCAGGGTGGTGGACATGGGGTCTCCTCCAAAAGGTAACAGCTAAGCAGGGGCACCGAATGCGCAACAGAAAAGGCCGCGAGGCAGCCAGCGCTGTGGCCGGTCTCTGACCGAGCCACGAGGTAGGACCGCAGGTCTCCCGGCAAAATTAGAGACCTGACGGTCAGACGTTTCGGCGGGGTCGGAGACCCGCGCCGAGCGCGGCCAGGAACTGCAGCACAGGACCGTCGCGAGACGGTTCCCCGCGTACTGGCCGGTCACAGACCGAGCCAGAAAGCGGCGTGGTGGGTAGACTCGCGCGGAGCGAATCGGCCCACCGTCGCCCTCTCACCCCTCGCGACGCAAGACGCGAGGGATGAGAGGGCACCGGTGAGAGCTATGCTGCAGCACCTACATATTATGCCACAAAAGAGGGGTTTATTTAGCGCGCTCGGGCGTCGTGGAGTGGCGCTCGCGGCATCGGGCGAAGTCGGTGGGCGCCGGAGACGCGAACGTCATGGGCTGATCAAGATGCTCGCTGATGGCGATACGCCTGGGGAGAGCAACCCGTGCGGCGTTTGAACAGCTCGGAGAAGTAGTAGACGGTCTGGAAGCCGAGCCGTTCCGCGATCTCCCCGACCGGCAGCGTCGTGCCGGCCAGCAGTTGGCTCGCCCGGTGAATGCGGTGGTGTAGCTGGAACTGACGCGGCGAAAAGCCCGTGTACTCCTTGAATACCTTGCGGAACCACGTGTAGCTGACCTTCAACTCCCGCGCCAGCCCCGGCAAATCGACGTTGGCAGTCAGGTTTTCGACGAGGACGCACTTGGCCCGGCTGACAACCGCGCCGACGGCGTCGCTGGCAAAACGTCGGCGTCCCTGGGCGGCGATGGCCAGGGCCAACACCTGCAGCGCCAGCCCGGCCAGTTGGTACTCAAAACCGTAGGCTTCCTCGCGAACACAGTCGATCGTCGCCCCGAACAGGTCGATGAACCGATCGTCCAGCCCGACATTCAGGATGGGTGCCGATGGTCGGAGGTCCTTTTGGGCCAAGAATCGCTGTGCGCAGTCACCGTCGAATTCCACCCAGTGCTCGTCCCAGCCGGTGGCCGAATCGGGACTGTAGCGGTGCCATACACCGGGGAAGAGTACGAACAGGTGGCCTTCCTGGACCTTCTGCGAACCGCTGGCCGACGATTCGAACACGCCCTGCCCGCGGGTGATGTAGACCAAGGTCGGCGCGGCGAGTACGCGACCCTGGACCCACGTGAAGTGATGATCAGCCGGATGCTGGGTCGGCGGATACGGGTGGCCTTCTGGGATTCGGGAGTATCCCACGCTGGCCACGTACATGCCCCAGTCCCGCAGTCCTTCGCTGACCGGCAGGTAGCGGAAGAAGGTCTCGGCTTTTCCTCGGCTGCGAGGCGGTTTCGTCGCGGTCATATTACGTAAATCCACGGGCATTTTGCGTATTTACATCCGGGAATTCGCCCGCCCACAATACTACCAGATATTGTAATGCGATTCGATGGCGGCGTTTTGTAGCGATGGAGTTCCTGGAAGGAGACAGCGTCATGCTCAAGAAATTCACGCTGGCAGTCCTGCTGCTGGGGGCATTCAGCGGCAGCGCGGTCGCGGCGGACGAACTGGCCGATGGTTTCCGCAGTCCGCCAGACGCCAACCGGCCGTCGTGCTTCTGGTGGTGGTTCAATAGCCTGGTCGACAAGGCAGGCATCACCCGCGACCTTGAGGAGTTCAAGGCCAAGGGGATGGGCGGGGTCATGCTGATCTGTTCCGGCAATGATTACGGTGTGGCGCCCATGCCGCGCGGTCCGGTATTCCTGTCGCCCGATTGGCGCGAGTTATATCGGCACGCCGTCCAGGAGTGCGCCCGGCTCGGCCTGGAGCTGGGCGTCAACTTCTGCGGCGGTGGCTGGTGCATGGGCGGCTCGTGGATCAGGCCAGAGCATAGCTCCCGTTGGTACGTGCAGTCGCATGTGGTTGTGGAGGGTCCCCGAAGGTTCTCGGAGCGACTACCGTTACCGGGACATCGAGACGGTTACGAGCTGCCATACCATGGCAATGTCGGGCATTACATAACCTGGCCCAAGGAGAAGGCCGATTATCGTGACACCGCTGTGGTCGCCTTCCGCGAGGCCGATGGCGGTGTCTCGGACCTAGGGCCCGAGCGGCGCAAACATCTCCCGGCGAAGAGCAACCGCTGGGACGGGGGCTTTAACACCTCGTCCGCCACACTGCAGAAGGCCACGTTGTCGGTCTGGTCGGCGATGCCTGGCGACCGGCCCATTGGGCCCGGAGAAGTCATCGACTTGACCGCCACGCTTAAACCTGACGGCTCACTGGACTGGGATGTCCCGGCGGGCCGCTGGACGATTCAGCGCCTGGGTCACGTGGTCATCGGGTGCGATGTGCGCTGCGTGCTGCCGGAGGTCGGTTACGTCCTGGAGGTCGACTGGCTGAACCCGGAGGCCGTGGACGAGATGTTCATCCATCTTGGCAGGGTGTTGCTGGAGGACGCCGGGCCGCACGTCGGCAAGACGCTCAAGTTCTTGCACACGGACAGCTTCGAAGACGGCTTCCCGAACTGGACGGGACGGCTCCTCGACAAGTTCCAGCAGTACCGCGGTTATGATCCCAAGCCCTATTTGCCGGTCCTCGCGGGGAAGATCGTCGGCAGCGCGGAGATCGCCGACCGTTTCCTCTACGATTACCGAAAGACCGTCGCCGATTGTCTGGCCGACGGGAACTACGGCCATTTTGCGGCGCGCTGTGCCGCGCATGGATTGGAGAGCCAGTGTGAGGCGGGCGGGCCGGCCTGGTCGGGAACGGTCTGTATGGACGCCTTGAAGAACCTGGGACGGTGTGACCGGCCGATGGGGGAGTTTTGGACGGGTGGATTGAACGTTTCCAAGCAAACGGCCATCGCGTCGCATATCTATGGACGACGGACGGCCTCGGCGGAGGCTTTCACGGGCTTTGCACACTGGCGGGAGGCACCGAGCCATCTCAAGCCGATCGCCGACCAAGCGTTTTGCGATGGGATCAACCGATTTCTCTTCCACACGGCGACGTGCCAGCGGGCCCAGGATGGCAAGCCCGGCTACGAGTACGGGGCCGGCACGCACTTCAATCCCAATGTGACTTGGTGGCAGCAGGCGGCCGGGCCGTGGCTGAGCTACGTGAGCCGCTGCCAGGCGATGTTGCAGTCGGGCCTCTTTGTCGCCGACGTGCTCTACTACTATGGCGACTGGGCCCCCAACCGCGTCGATCCCGTCCGAGACCCATCCCTGAAAGGCTACGACTACGACGTCTGCAATGCGGAAGTGCTGCTGACACGGCTGTCGGTGAAGGAGGGTCGAATACTACTGCCAGACGGAATGAGTTACCGGCTGTTGGTTGATGCGCCCCGGATTTTTTGAGACGGGAAGTGCCAGATTGTGTGAGATGGCCGGGGCAAACAATATCCCGCAGTCGATCAACGGGGATGGAGTGGGAAGAGGAAGAGGCGGGACCTCCGTGTCCCGGTGTCTTAGCCC
>JAPLNJ010000352.1:0-870 GCA_026692885.1 Planctomycetota bacterium
TCCGGCGGGGCTGCGCCGGCCGCTGACGATGCGCGCGAACAAGACGTGACGTTTACGGCGCAATGCGACGGTACCGAACAACGCTATGTGCTGATGCTGCCCGCGGACTTCCAGCCGGCCCAGTCCCATGACGTGCTGATCGCCCTGCACGGTCACGGTTCGGATCGTTGGCAGTTCGTGCGGGATTCGCGGGACGAGTGCCGGGCGGCGCGTGACGTGGCGGCGAAACGCGGGATGCTTTTCGTCTCGCCCGATTACCGTGCCCGCACGTCGTGGCTGGGTCAGAAGGCGGAAGCCGACCTTGTGCAGATTATCGCCGAAGTCAAGCTGCAACAACGCGTCGCGCGGGTCTTCGTCTGCGGCGGCTCGATGGGTGCCACAGCGGCACTGGCTTTTGCAGCGCTGCATCCCGCTCTGGTGGACGGGGTCGCAGCGATGAATGGCACGGCCAACCTGCTCGAATATGACAACTTTCAGGAGGCGATTGCTGAATCCTTCGGCGGCACGAAAGCGGCAATCCCGGAGGAATACAAACGACGCAGCGCCGAATACTGGCCGGAACGGTTGACGATGCCCGTCGGTGTGACCACGGGCGGCCAGGACAAACTGGTGCCGCCGCACAGCGTACAACGTCTCGCCGGAATTCTCACGACGCTTGGCCGAAAGGTGCTCCTGGTCCACCGCGAGGGCACTGGCCACGTCACCAGCTACGCCGATGCCCAGTCGATTCTTGAGTTCGCCACGCAGTCGGCCGCGAATGAGTAGCTCGTTTAACCGCGACCCAACGGTGCCTGCTGAATTAGTCGTGGGGTAAGCTTCCAGCTTGCCAAATGCGTAGCCGAGGAAGACGAGGAAACGGAGAATACGGAA
>JAPLNJ010000352.1:918-78173 GCA_026692885.1 Planctomycetota bacterium
GCTTGCCAAATGAGTAGCCGAGGAAGACGAGGAAACGGAGAATACGGAAGATTGGCAAGCTGGAAGCTTACCCCACGTTGCTTTCCGCTACTTTTTCAGCAGTCTCCGTTGGGTCGCGGTTAAACGACGTGCGGTCAATCCTGGCCGAGCGCAGTATAGCAAGAGAAGACCTTCCCGATACCAAACCCTGCTTAGTCAAAGGACCCCCCCGATGCCAAACCTTCCTGCGAAGTATTCCCGCCGTGAGTTCCTGCAACACGGAGCCATCGCCGGCGCCGCCAGCTTGGCCTTGCCGTACCTGCTTCCCAGCGGCGTGCTGGCTGCGGAGGGCCGACCGGGGGCCAACGATCGCATCGGCATTGCCGGAATCGGCATCGGGCGACAGGGGAACGGCGTGCTGCACGGCGCGCTAAGTTCCAAACAAACCCGCTGCATCGGCATCGCCGACGTGTTCCTGCCGCGGGCGCAAGAGCTGTGCAAGAAGCTCGGCGGCGAGGCGTGTCAGGACTACCGCAAGCTGTTGGACCGCCAGGACGTGGACGCCGTCGTCACGGCGACGCCCGATCACTGGCGGGCACTGGTTGCGATCCATGCCTGCCAGGCTGGCAAGGACGTGTACGCGGAGAAGGCCCTGAGCCTGACGATTCGGGAAGGGCGGCTGATGGTCGAAGCAGCCCGCAAGTACCAGCGCGTCTTCCAAGTCGGCAGTCAGCAGCGTTCGCAGGCCGTCAATCGCATCTCCTGCGAGTACATCCGCACGGGCCAACTCGGCAAGATTAAGGAGGTCGTCGGCTGCAACTATCCCAGCCCGTGGGAATGTGAACTGCCGGGCCAGCCGGTGCCCGAGGGACTCGACTGGGATCGCTGGTGCGGTCCGGCCCCACTCGTGCCGTACCACAAGGATCTGTTCGCGCCGCGGGCCCTGCCGGGCTGGCTCTCGTTCCGACCCTACTCCGGCGGCGAGATGACCGGCTGGGGCGCCCACGGCATCGACCAGATCCAGTGGGCTCTGGGAATGGACGACAGCGGGCCGGTGGAAGTCTGGACCGAGGGCGGCAAGTTCAACCCGCCCACTACCACCGAACCCGAATCGAGCGCCCGCGGCAACAAGCTCTGCCAAGTGCCGATGATCTTCTACCGCTACGCCAACGGGGTCGTGGTCAAGCTGGATAACGGCAGCGGCGGAGGTGGCATCTTCTTTGGCGAGAAGGGAAAAATGGACCTGACACGAGGCGCGGTGAAGACCAACCCGGTCGACATCGGAGAGGAAATCACCCGGCAGGCCAAGGGCGCCGACCAGAACCATGTGGGAAACTGGCTCGCTTGTATCAAGAGCCGGGCCAAGCCCATTGCCGACGTGGAGATCGGCCACCGCTCGATCACCGTCTGCCATCTGGGCAATATCGCCCGCTGGACCGGTCGCAAGCTCCGCTGGGACCCGGTCCAAGAAGTCTTCCCCGACGACGCCGACGCAAATCAGTACCTGGATCGTCCGCGACGGAAGCCGTATGAACTGCCGGAACAGATCTAGTCCTGCGGATAAAGGACCGTAAAGCGGCGTTTCTGGGCGTCGGTCGGGACCGTGTCCGCATGCGGACCACCGGCGGTGAAAACGTCGCGCAAGGCGTCCAGGTAGCCGAAGCCAGCCAGCTGGGACGGCATCAGGAAGTGCCCCTCGCCGAACTCGTTCCAGTTGGGCAGCAGGAGCATGCGCCGTCCCAGCGAACTCTCCGGCAGCGTCGGCATGAATTCGTCCTTCGCCCATTGCGCCAGAGCTTGGTAGGCAGGCACTGGTGCCCAGCCATTGCCCGGATCTCGTCCGCCATCCCAAGGCGCCGTCTGCCAGCCCATCGAAACGCTGGGCAACATGCGGAAGCCCACACGGGCGGCGGCATCCCGCTGGGCCAGATTACTCTGCCGCTGGCGGTGCACATCCCCCGTGCCCCAGGTGTAGGCGTAGCAATAGTCGATGCCCATCGCCTGCATCGTTTGCATGAGGTTGCTGTTTTCGTTCCGCAATTCCATCAGGATGATCGCGCCGGGCAAGCCCGCCTTGACGCATTCCGCACGCAATAAATCGGTGGCCTTCCGGCAGCCCTCGACTCCGCCAAAGTCCCGTTGGAAGTTATTGGGATAGTAGATGGAAAACACCGGCTTGCCATCGACCTTCAGATAACGCGGGTCCTTGAAAAAGTACTCGATCCAATAGGGAATCAGATGTTCCCGCCAATCCTCCATGTTCGTGTCGCCCGCGCCCTGGTTCGTGTACATGATGGCGAACTTCTTCAAGCGACTGTAGCGCGCGTTGAACAGTCCTTCGCGGATCCCCTGTTCCAAAACGCCGTCCTTGATCGGGTGATTGATCGCGTCGTTGGGCCGATACCAGCAGTAGATTTCGAAATCGATGCCGTGCTCGACCTGCCACTTGATCTCCCAATCTGCCACTTCGGCGTGGCCCTCGTCGTACCAGCCCAGGTACGGCTTCCGCCGATCCGCAAATGGGACCACGTACCCCCAGCCTGCGTAAGCATCGCCATCTTTCCACAAAGAACAGCTCTGGACACCCAATAAGTGCGAGTCCCGACGAGCCACGGGTTGGGGCTCGGGCACGTAGTCGGCCGGATACTCTTGCCACGGGTAGACGCGCACATCATCCACCCACATCGTCCCCTGGCCGGCCAAGAAGCGGACCGAAGCGTAGGCAGAGACAGCCGGTTTGAACTCGGCGGCCGGTTCAGCCAACTTGCCGTTCACGAAAACCGCAGCCTTTCCCGTGTCCGGGGCGGCCACCACTTTGACCGCGTACCACAAGTTGGCTCGATAGTCTCTGACCAGAGTCACTGGCTGGCCCTGCGGGTTCACATAGCAGAGATTGCCCGCCGACGTGACGAGACGGCCAGCCACGCCGTCCCCGGCGAGTAACTCCGCGACGGCTCCAGCGGTTTTCTGAGGCAGCAGGAACTTGAATTCCCACACGGTTTTACCGGCCAACGGTGCGAAACGCCGGGTCACTTGAGCACCATCCACCAGCTTCAGACTAAAAGCATCCGGTTGGGCTGCGCACCGGAACGGTTCCACCGTCGCGGCACCGCCGCCGCTCTTGACTTCCCAGTCGCCCGGTGCGTGGCCGACGCCGCACGTGGCGAATGTCTCGTTGACGGAGTAGCCCTTCCAGACGCTTACCAGGGGTAACACCAATTCGCCGACCGCCGTATCGCCGGTCTTGATCAGAACGTAATCCACGCTGTCGACGGGGTGCAGGAAGGGCGCCGCTCTTGCCTTCAATTCGCCATCCACATAGACGTCTGTGGTCTTGGCCGTGAGGTCGACAAGGGCTTTGATGCCGTACTCGTGATGGAGTTCGAGCGGAGCGAGGGGTATCGGTTGGCCGGATGTCTCGTAACAAAGCTTCCCGTCGCGCACCGTGATGCTGATGGCGGCCGCTTGCAGGTCGCGAAGTTGCCACGTTGCGCCTTCCATCGGAGCCGGCAGTAGGAAGCGGAAGGCCAGCGTGATCTGGCCAGCCGTCTGGCGTGCGATTTGATGCCGGATCGTGACCGCTCGCTGGTCGCTGGTGTCGCGCAGCCGGAACGAGGCGACGTTGAACGCGAAATCGTTGGGGAAGAAACCGCTCGGTTTGGCTTCCCAAGTCCCGCCGCTCTTGTCCGTCTCCCAGCCGGTCAGCAACGGTTCCTGTTTCCAGATGTAGGGCCGAATGGCCCGGAAGGTGCAGTTCATCAAGTATCCCACCCGGATGTCGCGGATCAGCGGTGATGGTTCAGCCGCTGCGGCCACTGCCACGAACACGATGCTGAGAACGGTGACGACGGCGCAAGTCTTCATGCAGGGCTCCTTAGGCGAGCGGCAGGAAATAACTTACCCAACTTAAGGTAGGATGGTCTTCCAAGACCGTCCCGATCGGCCTGGAAAGACCGATCTACTGGTAAGTTATTTCCTGCCCATCGCCTTATCGAGGATTCGGGACTCTAGTTTGGTAGGGCGGGTCGAGCCAGCCGTGTTCCTGGTGGGCCGCGGTTGCTGCGCCCTTCGCGGTTGCGTCGTCGCGCGGTGAACGACTGCGGCGGCGACTGGCAAAGGCCCACCGCGATGCTGCGCTCCCTTGGCCCACCCTACCTGATTTCGATGAACACTACTTCCAGCGGCTCCAACTCGGCGGTGAACGCCTGGGGCACCGGCAGATTCTGCCACAACGGCCGGAACGACTCGCCCTGCGTCGAACGGTAGAGTTCCGCCTCGTACGACTTCCCAGCAGGCGTGTTTCGCGTGTCGAGGCTCACTTGCAGCGTCTGCCGAGCCTCGGCGATGTTCACAAACAGATGGCCGATCTTCCCGGTCGGCGATTGCCAGGAACTGGTCAAGATCGCGGGCGTCGGCAGATCTTCTTTCACCCATTTGCCGTCTCGCTGCACCGCCACGCCAATCACCAGCTTCGGCACCGGCAGCTCGTAGGGGTGCAGCATCCTGCCCAACAGCAAGCATTCCTTGGCCCGAGTCTTCAACAGGCGGCTGTGATGGCGGATCAGCGAAATCTGATCCGGATGGGCTTCCGCCAGACTCCGGTGCGACGACCAGATCGACACGCCGGGGGTGCGGCCAGTCACCAAATTCATCGCATGGCAGCGGACGAGCCACCGATCGTTCTGCTTGCTCAACCCCGCGCTGTCCCCGCCATAGCCGAGCGCATACTCGTGGTACAGGTACGCAAACAAAGGGATCCCCACGGCGCCTGGATAGCCACGATACCACCGCTTCTCGTAGTACTCGCGCACGTGGAAGCCGTCCAGATGGGGAATCAACTGCTCGTGCGGCTCTTCATGAAACAGGACGAAGTCGGCTGAACGGCGCTTGCCGTGCTGGCGCAGCGCGTCCAACAGATCCCAAAACGCACGGCTCTGGTAGAGTCCCACGCCCGGCGTGTGGCCGTGCGTGGTCGAATTACAGACCTCGCCAGCACCGTTGGTCGTCTGGTCCATCTGCAGCACGTCGACGCCGACGGCGTGAGCTTCGTCGACCACGCGGCAGAAGAACTCCTTGGTCTGTGGCGGGCTCACGCAGAACTCGTAGGAATGGCGTTTCCAGTCACCTGCCGGATTGGACTCGTTCAGCAGGTATTCCTTCGGCTTCCCGGTCTTTCCGTCGACCACGTACGCAGCCGTGTGCTGCTGCGCCGCGGGAATCTCGCCGCCGTCACGTCCCTCGTTTCGATACGTGGAGAATAGCCCCGAAAGAAAGAAGAAGGGCCGGAAGCCAGCCTGCTTCAACTGGGCCAGGACCGGCTGGGCATGCTCCGCGTCGAAGACCGGGAAGTAGTCTCCAGCGGTCCAGCGGCGGTGGTTTTCCCAACCGGCCAGCATGGGCACAACGGGGCCGTCGATCTGCTCGCGGAATGTACGCAGGTGGTCCAACAGCTGGGGGTAGTAGGACGCGGTGCAAGTCCGCGTACCGTCGTAGGTCCGGACTTCCAGCACGTGGACCGCGGGCCCGTCCTTCCACCAGGCGGGGATGTCGTCCCGCTCGACCAGCGGCTTGGCACACCACGGTTGCCGTACGGCCCACTGCTTGTACAAATCGGCCGAGTCGTACCAGGTACCCTGCGTCACGCCGAGCGCGACGGGATAGGGGCTCTCCCAGTGCGGCCCCGGGGCGGAATCGCCCCCGGCGCTGTTTCTCGCGTCGGCCACTCGCGTAAACTCGTGCCAGCAGCGAAAACCATCGGCCTGCTTGAAGATCGCCAAGGACATCGGATAGCCTGCCGGATCGCTCCCCGCCAAGTACACCCCTGCCGAACGATTCTGGTAGGCGAGGAACTGTGCCGACAGGTTGCCGGGATAGGTGAGGGTCACGCTTTGGCCGTTGCGCCAGTTCTCGGCCGGGTTCTCGATCAGCACGCCGGGCAACGACGGAAGCACCAGGCAATCGTCCTTGCCGTCGCCGATCGTCGGCACGGCCAACAGTTGCGGGAACCGGACCGCCTTGATCTGTCGACCCGTGTTGTTCTCGACCCGTAGCGACCAGAACGTCAGCGGATTCTTCTCGTCACTCACCACCGCGACCTCGACGGCCAGATCGACGGCCGGGAATTTTCCATAGTGGATGACCAGCTTGGTCGCGTCTGCGGCTCGTTCAACGCGCACGCGTGACTCACCCGCCCGGAGGCTATCGATCGTCTCCTGGCTACCGTCCTCCTTCACCAGGGTGATCGAGAACAGACTCTGCGGGGTCGACGAAGCGACCACATCCTGGCCACTGGCCCGGTGTACAAGTCGCTTGATGAAGGGGGCCGGTGTCGGCTCGATCTCCAGACGCAGGACTCGATTCTCCAACGTCACAACTTCCGCCTTGTCGGCCGCCACGGCATCGAGCGCAGCCACCCACAAGGCCATTCCAACAAGCAGCATCGTCAACTGGTTCATGTTCCCCTCCACGTGGTGGCGATCTTTCAGTTCGTTAGTTCCTCGCTCTGCATGGCAAGGTAGGCGATCTGGCTGGGAGGGCGAGGCTCCTGCCGAGCCGCATTCGGCAAAGTCGGACGCTTCGCGGCTCCGCGGGAGCATCGTCCTCCCAAACGGCGGACCCGCGGAAGTTACCAACTGGCCAACACGGGTGAGGTCTTGTCGATCGTCAACCGACCGGGCAACCGCCCCAGTCACGAAGGGGCCGCGGCCGAAGCCGACCGCGCGATCGTGCTTACCTCACTTTTTGGCCTTGAAGACGCACTAGGTGGACTTACTCATCCAGGGTCATCGACCAGGCTCTCACATTCTCGAATTGGCCCTGTCCGTTTTGTGCGATGAACCCTATTCTCTGGGGAGTGGTTCCGACGCCCCCAGGCTCGTGAGTGGTATTAAAGGTCTGCACGAGCAGGTCGTCCAAGTAGACTTCGAACATATTCTTTCTGACCATGAGGCGGAAGGCGTGGTTGATGTGGGGGATGATTCCGCCGGGAGCGGCGCAGCCAGGACCGAGGGTGTCTTCTGCGTGGAAAACAAGCTCGTTTTTGTCAAGCGTCAGCTTGCCGATCTCTGTCCGGCCGTAGCTGTGAAACAGGATCGCGGTACCTTCGCCTGGCTTTTGCTCCAGGTAGAGTCCGACTGACGAAGCCACCAGCCTGGGATTTCGGCAGGTCGCCTGAATCGTTCCTGACATGACGGCGCCCCGGTTGAAGTCGAAAGTGCTATCCAAGATGGCAACCGTTGTCGGTATGCCTTTCCGGAGGATGGAATCGCGCTCCGGTTGGGCCTGGAGATCGAGGCGGTTTGGCGAGACGAGGTTGCAGGAACACTCACCTTTCGCTTCCTCCGGATGCACCTTCCGGCATTTGCTCAGATCGACGCTCAGGGGCGCTCCTTGGAGGGCCTCATTACCTTTCCAGTATCCCAAGCGAAGATGCCCACCGGCGTCTACGACAGCTCGCTTGAGGGGCGGTAGCCAGGTGTCGCCGGTTTCATAAGTGTAACCGCTGTACATGTAGCCGTTGACGAGCAGATCTTTGTCGGTTCGGCAGAAACGGGCCCACAGGGCGACCCAGCGCGTCGAGTTGCCGCAAAGTCGATAGGCCGCTGCGTCGGCATGAAAGGGACCGATCGGTGTGTCTCCGATGAGCGTGTAAACACCGTATCCGGTGCAGCCCATGTAATTGAACCAGCCTCCGACCAGATAGTACCTGTCACCGATTTGGTGGCACCCTCCGACCTCAAATCCGCCCTCACCTTCCGGGGTGGGTGGGGGCGGGACGGTGTCCCAGACGACTTGGGGCTGAGGCCTTCCGGACCAGTGGAGGCCGTCATCGGATTCAAGAAAACCGCCAGGACCGGTGGCGTAGCCGTAGTACTTTGTGCGGTTGTTCGCAACGACAGGAACAACGCTCATGCAGTCGAGTCGACTATCGGGATGATACCAGCGAGAATCGGGGCCCAGATCAGCCTCATGTCCCATAAACGTCCACCGAACGAGGTCCTTCGACTCCCAAAAACGTAGGACATTCTGCACGCCGGGACGGGTGAAGCTACCGTGGTTCATGATGAACCTGTCACCGACTTTATGAACAGACATGGCCCAGATCTGGAACGGGGCATCCTTGATCACCGGACCGACATGCGTCCAGTGGACACCGTCCCTGGATGTCGCCAGCCACACGTTTCGAAAATTCGCCTCGTCACCGGGGGTATACATGCTAAACAGGTAGTACTGGTTCTCGTGCCAGAGAATGAAGCCGTCCTTGAACCTTCCGCTGGATGGCTTATACAGCATTGCTGCACAGTTCGCGCTGCACAGAAGAACGAGCAATACGACGGATACTGCTGTGAGCAAGCCAGAGCGACGGTGGAACACGGACATGCAGATGTACTCCCGTAGTGCGAGCTGATAGGAAGTCGGATCTCTCCGCGTGGCCGATTCTACGACAGTCCCTTCGTCCACGCGGTTGTTCTGCTCTCACGGCTTCGCCGCCAGCTCGCGATCTTCTTCCGGCCAGGGTGAACTCATCCCTGCGGCCATCTCGAACGTCGGCACCGGACGGAAATGCGGATGGTCTCGGTACTGCAAATTTTTGCGGCCCCAGTAAGTGCCATAGTACTGACAGTTCGTGTCGATCCAGTTGGTGACGCGGATCAATTCCTCGGGGGAGAGCTTGAGCTGCTGATGCGATTCCACCAACTTTCGGACACGTTCGGCTTGGCCCGGATCACGGACTTGCACGGCGCCGGGACGGAGCATCGCGACCAGGACGCTGGTGTGCGACCCCAGCGAGCGCGCCGGCAAGTAGTCCACATTTCCGGTCTTCGGATGATTCTCGCCGATCACTGGCCCCAACAACCCGCGGTCGAAGCGGGTCTTGCGCCGTTCCGGCACGAGCTGCTCATACGAGGTATTGAACATCGTCGTCAGCGTGCCGCTCAGGTCCAGTCCACCCTCCAACTTGGAACCGCTGTGGCAGTCCAGGCAGTGCCGGTCCCACACCGGTTGTACGTCGCTGGCATAATTCAGCGCCCGTCGCCCGCCGGTCTCGCCAGGTTGCGGGCCCGGAATCGAAGGCGCTCGCGCCAGGGCCCGCTTCGGTCCCGGCGCGGCCGACGTCACGACGTGGTTCGGCGTTTCGTGGCAGCCCACACAACTACGGACTTCACCTGGCATGTAGTTCACGTAGGTGCGCTCCGTCTGGACGGCCAGATAGTTGGCGTCCAACACCTGCAGGAAGATATTGGCCTCGGCCGGCACGAGAAACGCGGCTGAGCCGTCCTCTTCCACCGGCACCACGCCGTGCTGGACCTTCAGTCCCAGGTGTGCGTCCTTCGTGATGCACGCATGCTGTTGATCATACTCGTCGCCCGGCCAGCGCCGGCGGGCCGCCCAAGGACGCGGGATCTGCTCCAGCACACGGATGTACTTGAGCGTGCCGCGGGGCACGTCCTTGAGACCGTGGTAGACATCGCTGACCACGCAGAGTGCCCGGTGCTGCTGAGCCAATTCCTGATTCCTCTCGGACGGCAGTATCCGCGGCAAACTGCGTGGCTTCAAGGGGTAGGGCAGCCAGCAGGAGATCCCCGGGTCGCGGTAAATGGGCTGCGTGCGTCCCTGCTCATCCAGCAGATACAGCCCGTAGGCGGTAGGATCGCTCCACACCGGTCCGGCCGGTTTGTGGGCGACCAGGAATAGGTTCTCGGACAGCGGGTAGGGGTCCTTGAATAGCGGTCCCCGCCCCTGGCTGTCATGTGTCCACGGACCGCCGTTCTGGCAGAAGGCGAAGCCAGGTTCTGCTTGGATATCGACGTACGGGGTCATGTAAGTCATCGGCTGGCGGCTGCGGATGTCCTGGTTCATGTCCAGCCGGATGACCGTGCCCACGCCATTCTGCGGACAGTGCGGCGTGCCGAGGACCACGTACTTGTTCGGCGACTGAGGAATGGGCCGTCCGTAGAGCAGTGTGGGTGGCAGCGCAATGTCGTTGCCATAGATTTCGGACGACGCGGTGCCGTCGGGACGCAGGGCCCACAGGCACTTGACGCTGACCGCACCCTTGTCCACATACTCCCACCGGGTGTACAGCAGGCGGCCATCGGGCAGCATGACCGGCGAGGCTTCGCTCACAGAACTGTTGGTCAACTTGCGGAGGTGCTGGCCATCGGCGTCCATCCGGTACAGGACGGTGGTGGTGAAATCATCCGGCCCGTCGCACAGGATGCCGTACTGGCACCGCGTCGAGATGAACGCGATCCCGCCATCTGGCAGATAACAGGGCTGCATGTCATCGGTGCCGTGGTGGTAATGCGGGAACACCCGGTACTTCTTGACCAACTCGCCCTCGTCGGTCGGCGGAAAGGTCAATTGGTGCAATCCCGTGCCATCGACGTTTACCTCGTAGATGCGGTATCCCACTTGAGGTCCGGCCTTCCAGGCCAAAACGATCCGTTGGGCGTCGAAGGATACATCGAAGCGTTCGAACACGCCGCCGGCGAGTTGCGGCACGAGCTCTCGGACCGAGTTGTCTTTCAGATCCAGCACGCACAGGTTCCCGCCGGGTGTCCACGCGGCGTTGATGTACTCCGTGTAATAATGATTCGAGCTGTAGGTGTAGCGTTTGACGAACACGAGCTTGTCGAAGTCCAGCCGTGGATTGTCGGCGAGCAGAACCGGTCGGCGAAACGCGGCGAGCGGAGTGATCGTCGCGAAGTCGGCGAGGACCAGCACCAGAGTCAGCAGCAAGCAGCGAAGCATCGGAGTGTTCCTCGTGGGGCAGAAGTCGACGTTGGGCGGCTCGGCGCCGTAAGACGCCCGCTCCGCAACAACGCAGCTTCATTCTCACCGCCCGGCCACCAGCGTGCAAGGCACGTTGGTGGCCACGTTTTGCGATCCCCCCACTCGCGGTTGCTTGTCTGGCATTCGTATCTGCGCTAGGATGGTGCCGTCGCCGTGCCAACGGTGTCCGGCGTCTGGCTTTGAAGTTACGCATTTCGACGGGGAGTAGCCGGATTCGTGAGAATTCGAATTCGTGAGAATTCGGAGGCTGCGATGATCGTTGACCCCCGCGAAACACCCCGAATTCTCGCGAATTCGGCTACACGCAACTGCAAAGGCGTCTGTCAGCCTTCGCCGGGCTCCGACGACTCGCTGCCCAAGAATCTTAGTAACTGGGAGATGCACCATGCCGGCACCTGCTCCGCTCGCCACGATCATGATCGTCGATGACACCCCCGAGAACCTGAAGTTGCTCGAAGGGCTGCTGCGGGACTGGGGCTATCGCGTCCGTCCGTTCCCGCGCGGCGCATTGGCGTTGGCTGCGGCCCGGGACGATCCGCCGGACCTGATCCTCTTGGATATCAACATGCCCGGTCTGAACGGCTATGAGGTCTGCGCGCAGCTGCGAATTGCCGAGACGACCCGCGAAATCCCGGTTATCTTTCTCAGCGTGCTCAATGAGGCCCTCGACAAAGTCAAGGCGTTCGCTTGCGGCGGCGTCGATTATGTCAGCAAGCCGTTTCAGGTCGAGGAGGTCCGGGCACGCATCGAAACGCATCTGACGATCCGGAGGCTGCGACACGAGTTGCAGCGTCATAATCGACATTTGGAGGATCTCGTGCGCGAGCGCACTCGACAACTGGCGGACGCCCACGACCGCTTGGCGATTCTGGACGCGGCCAAGTCCGAGTTCCTCAATCTCATCTCTCACGAATTGCGGGCGCCGTTAACCGGTGTGTTTGGCGTCTCGGAGCTACTGCTCATGGATAGTCCTGCGACGCCGGAACGCCGGGAACTGTCGAACCTGTACGACCTGTCCCGGCGGAACATGCTGGCGATCCTCGACGATGCCCTGCTGCTGACCCGCATCGACGTCTCGGCGGATCTGGCCGAGTCTCAGGAACTGTCCCTTCAAGGTGTCCTAATGGGTGCGCTGATGGAAGCACAGCCGCTAGCCTTCGCGCTCGGGATCTCCTTGCCGGACTGCCCGCCCGAAGACACGATGGTGTCAGGGAACCAGCAGCTGCTGACCAAGGCCTTCACGGCCCTCCTGCAGACGGCGGCGCGATTCGCGGCTGTCGCGGCACCGGTCCGGCTGTCCGTGACGCGTACACCGGCCCTCGTCCAGGTCCGGGTCTCCGCTACCGGGCGCACGATCCCGCCGGATTTTATGCCGTGTTTCTTCGACGTCTTCGCCGTCACTCGCTCGATCGTACCGCGGGGCGACCTGGGCCTGGGCCCGCCCGTGGCCCAGCGGATCATCGCGTTGTCCGGCGGGTCGGTCACGGTCCAGAACGAAGAACCCGCCGGCATCTCGTTCACCGTGCAGTTGCGTGTTCCCGAAGCGGACGGCATGAACTGCCCGCCGATCGGCATTCGCGGCGGCCTTAATCGGAACGTTGCGCAAGACGCTAGCAGCAGATTGCCCTAACCCGAAGTGTCGGCGAGAAACCGCTGCTCTTCCTCGCTGACGCTTCGGGTTAGGGTGCGAAACGTTCTGATCAAGGCCGTCGTCGCCACCCGCAAGCAGGTATCCGGCTCGGGTGAGACGACGATGAGCAGACTGCCGCGGAGTGGCCACTGTTTCCGGGTGCAGTCTCGGACGAATTGGCCTCTGGCATTTCACGAGACGTTTGCTAAGATTTGCGGCGGGGTGAACCGTATCCTAGCTGAGCACGGATGTCGATCATGTCCAAGAATCGCAATCGAGGCAAAGGGCCGGCCGAAGAGAAGCTCTTGGAACGCGCTCAGCGGGAACTCGCCAGGGGCAATTCCCGGCAGGCGTTGAAAGCTGCGCGGGTCTGCTTTCGTACCGCCGCTACGGACGAGCACCGGCAGTTCCTGGAGCGGGCCTACATCGCGCGCATTGAGGATCAGCAGAAGGCCGGTTTTCACGATCAAGCTCGGGTCACTTTGGACGAACTGCGGAAACTGGGCGTGACGGTCCCCGAAGTCCAGCAGAAGCTACCCCGCCTGCAGATTCTGCTGGGCGCGGGCAACTCGCCGCAGTCCGCTCAGCCGACCGCCATCCTGGAAACAAATCCCGAGCTGCTCTCCCTCTTGGCCGATCAGGCCGTGCTGCATCCGGAGCGGGCGACGGCGGTGTCGGCAGGCATGCGACAAGAGGCCGCCTCCGTGCGCGCGGCGCTGCAGGCGATCGAACGCGGCGACGAGGCGGTAGCCACCGAGCAGCTCAACGGCATTGCGAGGCAATCGCCGCTGGCCGAGTGGAAATTGTTCGCCCGCGGCCTGTCTGCCCACTACGCCGGTCAGCCCGATCGTCGGCAAGCCAACTGGGAACGGCTCGATCCGCAACGGGCGGCGCAGCGCATCGCTCAGACGTTGCTGGTGTTCAGCGGCGAGGTTCCGGCGGAGCAGGCTTCGCCGCTGGTGGCTCAAGGCGTGCGACGGTTGAAGTATGCGCTGCAAGGCAACGGCGTGTCGGAACAGATCCGGTTGCTGGCAGATCACGCCAAGGCCGATCGGGGGCGGGACTTGCTGATGGTCTTCCGCTCCTTGCGGCAGCGTTTCGGCCAGAGCGATCCGGTAGTGATCGAGAAGATCACGGATCTGCTATGGAAGCGGGCGGTGCGCGAAGGGAGTCAGCGGGACTTGGACGCCTTGACGAAAGCGGCGCCGGCCCCGGCCCTCGATCCGCATTGGTATCGGGCCGCCGCATTGCTGGCGGGGCATCCCGAAGAGTACGACATGCAGGTCTTCGAAGACGCTTGGAAACGCTTCATCCCGGACTTGCAGCAGAGCGGTGTGCTGGGCGAGCAGGAGCGGGCGACCGCCGTCGCGCTGGTTTACCGGCACATGGCGTTGGAGTTCGTTCAGCACGCGCAGGCGCTGTCGGCCGAGGAGTTCCGGTTCTCTTGGTCGCCTCCGAACCTCGGCCATCTCAAGACCATCCGTAATCAGGCCGTGCACTACTATCGCGAGAGTCTGAAACACTGCCCGCGGTTGCGGAGCGCCTACAGGGAACTGGTCGACCTGCACTTGGACATGGAGCAGCCGGCTCAAGCCGCAAAAGTTTACGAGGGCCTGCTCTCACATTTTCCGGATGATTACGACACACTGGCCTGGCTGGCGAACCACTACCTGGATGCGGACGAGCCGGCGAAGGGTCGGGCGCACGTGGCCGCGGCGCAACGGGTCAAGCCGCGCGATTCGCGCACTTTGCGGATGGTGTGGAATCAGCAACTGCTGGTGGCGCGGCACGCCACGCGGAAACGCAAGTTCGATGAGGCTCGGCAGGCGTTGGATGCCGCCGCCGCCATCATCACCCTCGACACCACGGAGCCCTATTGGCTGGACGGACTGCGGGCCGCAGTCGAATACAAGGCCGGGAACCCCGAGGCTGCCCAGCAGCACTTGAACGCCGCGCTGGCGCATTTCCACGAACCGACGACGATCTGGCTGATGATGAGCTCCTGTGCGGTCCGCTACGGACTGGCCAAGACGCTCAAGAAAGAATTCGATACCAAGCTGAAAGCCGCGATCGGAAGCAGCGAACCCCGCAGCCAGACCGCCGGGCACATGGCCAAGTTGCTCACGGCCTCCGTCGGACGCCAGACCAAGGCGAGCAAGTACGTCGGACTGGTGACCCATCAGCGGTTGGTACTGACCTACCTGCAGCGTTGCCGGAACGTGTCGTGGGCGGTCGAAGACCTGCACAGCGTGTGCGAGTTCCTGGGCTGCGTCGAGGGCTGGCGGAATCAGTCTCTGCTGCGCGACTTCGTCCGCCGGGGACTGTTGTTGTTTCCGCAGGATCCCTGCTTCCATTTCTGGTCCGGCGAACTGGAAATGCGGCAGGGACCTTACGCCTGCAACGCCGAACAGGCGCGGCGTCACCTGGAACGGGCCTTGGAATTGCACAAGGCCGGTGGTGTCTCGCTGAGCGAAGAGCTCGTCAAGCGGGCCAAGCATGCGCTGACGCTGCTGGAGGGGGCTACGTCCTTCTTGGACGGCATGTGCAGCATGGGTGAGGACGAATTCGACGATGACGAGGATGATGAGGACGAATTCGACGACGACGAGGATGCGTTCGACACGTTGCCGTTCCCGGGCGGTCAGTTGCCTCCGAATATGAGCGAAGCGGACTTGCGCAGAATGTTGCCGCCCCAGCTATTCGCAGCGTTTCAGGCCGAATGCGACCAATTCGGCATGAGCGTGCAGGATGCGATCGCCCAGTTCACGCGCGGGGGCGGTGAAGCGGACGAGACGCACGAGGCCAAGACGGAGGCGAAAGAAGACCAAGCGTACAACGAGTGGGCGGATGCACCGGAGTGGCTGCAACCGCCCCCTGGCCGGTCCCAGAAGAAATCAACCGCGGGGCGGCGACGGTAACGTGGCCGGGCTGCAGCCCAGGGGCGTAGGTCAGGCTTTCCAGCCTGACGTGATGTGCTCGGGCGGCGACGGTAACCTAGCCGGGTCGCAGCCCAGGGGTCGAGTGTTCAGAAGCTTTTTTTGCGGGCAGATGCCCAGGACGACTGACTGATACAGAGGACCCTGATTGTGACTGATCCCTACGAGACCCTGGGCCTGAGCCAGGACGCCGGAGAAGAGGAAATCCGCCAACGCTACTTGACGTTGGTGCGCGAGAACCCGCCGGAACGTGCCCCCGAACGCTTCGCCGTGATTCGTGCTGCATACGACCAACTGCGGGATCCGGTGATGAGCTTGGAGCGTCGGTTGTTCAGCCTGACCGCCACCGATACGTTCGACAGCCTGCTGGCCGCCGAACAGCAACGTTTGGGCCGACAGCGCATCCCGACGGACGTGTTGCTGTCGCTGGCGGACGGGTAGCCGCATGTCACGTCCGTGGTATGAAACCGATGAGATTCTCGAACGCTTCCGCACCTGGCTAGCGGAGGTTGGCGAGGAACTGCCCACACCGGATCTGGCGGCAGGGGAGGTGTCGGCAGCGGCTGCCCGTGCGGCCGACGCGTCGTCGGTTGACGTTGGTCTGCTGCAGGTGGTCGAGGCATTCACGGCGCTGCGGCATGAACTGAAGCTGCAGACCAAGAGCGCACGCGGCCTAGAAGAGGCCGTGCAAGCTGCATTGGCGGGATTGGACAAATCCGTGGCCCAGTTCCAGGCGGTGCAGGCCCGCGAAACGCAGGCCGCGGAACAGGCCGCCAAGCCGCTGGTGCTGTCCTTGATCGAGTTGGACGAGGCCCTGGAACGCGGCGCCAAGGCGATCACGCTGATCGACCGGCGGATTGCAGATCGGGCGCCGCAGGAACTGCTGGAGGCATTGGATCGCCGCTTTGCGGGCTTGAGCGCCTGGCGGCGGTGGCTGTCCGCAGGCTGGCACCACGCAGCCCGGCGGGTCTGCCAACAGCACACTGCCGAGACGCATGCTCGCATGTTCTCGGCCTTGATGGACGGTTATCAGCTGATTTGCTCGCGTCTGCAACGGACGCTGTCCGAGCACCAGATTCGCCGTATCGAGTGTGTCGGCCACCCCGTCGATCCCACGCGGATGATGGTTGTGGAGCTGATCGATGATCCGCAGGTCGCTCCGGAAACTGCGGTCGCGGAATTCCGGCCAGGCTACACCTGGCGCGGCGCTGTGGTCCGCTTTGCCGAGGTCCGCGCCGTGCGGAGAGAACGCTTCGTGGAGCCGGAAGAGCCGGGAGCAAGTGACGAAATCCGAAATCCCTATGCGACTAAGGAAGATCGCGTTGGCGACCCTACGTAGCAGAAACCGGCCTCGGGCAACATCCTTCGAGCGCACGCAGAAAGGGCATCCGCAGTGGAAATAATTTTGGGCATCGACTTGGGGACCACCAACAGCGAAGTCGCGATCATCGTGGACGGGAAGCCGGTGGTACTCAAGGACAGCGACGGCTCGGCCATCCTGCCGTCGGTCGTGGGTTTGGATCGTGACGGTCGGCTGTTAGTCGGGCGGACCGCGCGAAATCAGGCCATCCTGGCGCCGGAACGGACCGTGAAGTCGATCAAACGCAGGATGGGATTGGATGTCAAAGTCACGCTCGGCGACCAGTCGTTCACGCCGCAGGAAGTTTCCGCGATGATTCTGCGGACACTCAAGGAGCGCGCGGAACAGGTCTTAGGTCAGCCGGTGCGCAAGAGCGTGATCACCGTGCCCGCCTTCTTCAACGACAACCAGCGGCAGGCCACCCGCGAGGCGGGCGAACTGGCCGGGCTGGAGGTCGTGCGAATCATCAACGAGCCGACGGCGGCGTCCCTGGTCTATGAAGCGCATGCGACCCGCCGCGAACGGCTGTTGGTCTACGATCTCGGCGGTGGCACCTTCGACGTGTCGATCGTCCAGATCGAGCGTGGCGTGGTCGAGGTCCTGGCCAGCCATGGCGATACGCATCTGGGCGGCGACGACTTTGATCAACTGCTGCTGGACTTCGTGTGCAATCAGTTCCAGGACGAGCACGGCCTTGACCTGCGGGAAGTCCCGGTGGCCAAGTCGCGGTTGTTGCAGGCCGTCGAGGAAGCCAAGAAGCGTCTGTCGTCGGAAGCTTTCACCTTGCTCGCCGAGGAATTCCTGGTCGAGAAAGACGGTTTGCCATTGCACCTGCAGCGCGAACTGGACCGGCGCGAATACGAGGAGTTGATCGGGCCGCTGCTGCACAAAACCGTGCGGTGCGTGGACGCAGCCCTGGCGGACGCGAAACTGCTCGCTCAGGATATCGACAAGATTATCCTGGTCGGCGGTAGCAGCCGCACGCCGTTAATCCACCGGTTGTTGGAGGAGCAGCTGGGGCAGGCACCGCATCTGGAGGTCGATCCCGACTTGTGCGTCGCCATGGGCGCGGCAGTTCAGGGCGGCTTGATCGCCGGCATTGATGTCGGTCCCGTGCTGGTGGACATCACGCCGCATACCTTGGGCATTCAGTGCCTGGGCGAATTGCACGGGATGCTCTCGTCCAATATGTTCTCACCGGTCATCTCCCGTAACACCCCGCTGCCAGCCACGCGATCCGAGATCTATCACACCAGCGTCGATGGGCAGGTGTTGGTGGAGATCCATGTCTTGCAGGGCGAAGAACCCGATGCCCGACATAACGAATCGATCGGCAAGTTCTTGCTGGAAGGCCTGGACCCCGACGCGCCGCAGGGCAACGAGATTCTGGTGCGGTTCGAGCTGAACTTGGATGGGATCTTGGTCGTGACCGTGGTGGAACGAGCCACCTCGCTGGAGAAGCGACTGACGATTGACAACGCCATCACGAGGTTCCACGCCAGCGATCGCGAGGAAGCCCTCACCAAGCTGGCGGCGATGTTCACGGACGGCGAAACGACGGACGCCGGCAGCTCGCCTGACGAGGCGGCTGTGCCCCCGGAACTCCGGCCGGTGATTGAGGAAGCCCACCAGCTGATCGCCAAGTCCCGACGGCTGGCCGAAAGCGCGCTGGAGCAGGATGCTCAGGAGATTGCGGAATTGGTCGGGCAGCTGGAGGAGGCCGTTTCGCAGCGAGAGCTGGACGCCATCCAGGAGATCCGCACGAAGCTGGAAGACATGGTGTTCTACTTGGAGGATGCCTAACGCTGCCGAGCATGTCGTTCCTCGATCGCGACTTACGATCCGAAGCCGGTGAACTGCGGTGTCCCACCTGCGGCGCGCGCCAAGCTTGGTCCGATACCTGCCGCCGCTGCAAGTGTGACCTGTCGCTGGTGCATCAGGTGCAGCGGCGTCTGCGTACGCTTCGTCGCCGTTGTTTGTCGCAATTGCGAGACCAACAGCTGGGGGAATCGCTGGACACGGCCAAACTGTGTTGCGAACTGTCTGCCGAGGCTGCCAACACACGGCTGTTGGCACTCTGCCATCTGCTCAACGGAAACTGGGCCATGGCGTTAGAACTCCACGACATGGCGGTCGCCACCAAGTAGGTCAGGCTTTTCAGCCTGACGCGAACCGAGCGTCAGCCTGGAACGGCTGACCTACGACAGGATCTGGAGGGCGAGCGTGCTGGCCGTCGCCAGCAGCTGGTTCAGCGGCGGCGGGGCAACCCCAGGCACGATCGCGGCGATCAGGCTCAGCAAACGGAGAAGATTAAAGTTTGGGAAGAGGTTAAAGCGGCTCAAGAGCTCGGTGATCAGCAAGACGCCACTTATCCCAACCAAGCTCCAGGCCCATTTCGTTTGATCGTCATGTAGCAGGGCGAGAAATCCCAGCAGGGATGGCACGCAAAGCAGCAGCATCAAGCCCCGGATCGATGAGCTTGAACTGCCGAGCACCTCGCGGAGCGACTGGGCGACGATTCCGGAACGGGCCGCCCCTGCGCCCCCGCTGTCGTAGAACAAATAGAACGCCACGACCGCGAAGCTGCAACCGAGCAGGAATTTGTCGGAATTACGCATGGCCCTCGTCCCTCCGCAGCTCAGCTTAGTCGCTGGACCGTGGTGAATTCGTCCAGTGTCAGCGACGTCAGTTCACCATCGTCCTTGCGCAAGTACCAGTGATCGAACCATTGCTTCTCGTCCCAGGAGCGGCGATACCCGCTGTCGATGCCGCCTTCGCGCGGCTGTCGCCCGACGAGCGTACCGACCGTACGGCTCTCGGTGGCCCGCGAGCCGACCTGCATGCGGTGTACGATCTCAACGCGCTGGCCTGGCTGTAATCCGACGCCCTGGCTGCGTTCTTGGGTTACGTTCATGCGTCCCACCTATCTCCAGCGAAACTACGGGTAAAGGCCCTTTAGCATTCTATCGAAACCAGACGTAAGGCAAGGGTAGTTCACGGAATTGTAATTGATGCGGGCCTGAATCCCCGCCCCTTCTCGTGTCGTCTTCTTCTCTTGTCGGGCAATTTCCGTAGAATAGCAGCATGCAAACGTTCCTGTCTCCACAATGCGAGCATGGCCGTGAGACGGTCCGCAGCGGCCGAGTTGTGAATTCTGCGCGGCAGACGTGGCTCGTGTCGCTGTTCGCCGTCACGTGTTGGCCGCTGGCATCCGCGGGGCTGTCGTCCCTGGGAGCGGACCAAGCGAAGCCGACCCCGGCGGCGATTGACCTCCAGAAGATCTTTGCCGGCGGTGAGCCGTCGAGCCTCGCCGAACTGAAAGCGATGGAGCAACACCAACTCGCGTTGGCGCAGAAGGTGACGGAGTGCACGGTGGGCATCGTGGTCGGGCCGGCACACGGCAGCGGTGTGATCATTAGCCAGGACGGCTACGTCTTGACGGCCGCCCACGTCGCGGGCGAACCACGCCGTAAGGCGATCTTCGTCCTACCGGATGGCAGGCGGGTGCGGGGCGAAAGCTGTGGTCTGTACCGGACTTTGGACGCGGGACTGATGAAGATTACCGAGACCGGACCCTGGCCGTTTGTGGAAATGGCGAACAGCGGTGATTTGCGGGTGGGGCAGTGGTGTGTGGCCACCGGCCACCCGGGCGGCTATGAAGTGGGTCGCAAGCCGGTGGTACGGATCGGCCGAATCCTGCAGATGGACAAGTCTGCCATCGCCACGGATTGCACCTTGGTGGGCGGTGATTCGGGTGGTCCGTTGCTCGACATGAACGGCCGCGTGATCGGCATCAACAGCCGTATCGGCCGGCAGTTGACGTCCAACATACACGTCCCGATTGCGGTTTTTCATGAGACCTGGAACAGGCTGGTCAAAGGCGATGCCTGGGGCAACATTTTGGGGGCCGGGCCGGTATTGGGTGTAAAGGGGGATGCCCGTTCGGACGCCGCGAAAGTCACGAGCGTGGTCCCCGGGGGACCCGCCGAGAAAGCGGGCTTGCAGGCAGGTGATGTGATCGTCAAATTTGCCGGCCAGCCGGTCAAGGACTTCGCCGCTCTGCAATCCTTTGTCAACGACAGTCAACCTGGGGACAAGGTCGCCTTGGAGATCAACCGGGGAGGCAAGTCCAGCACAGTCGAACTGGTCCTCGGTCAACAACGCGAAGGGCCTGAAGATTGAAGAAAGAGAAATCCGTGCAAGTACGCATTGCTCTCGAACAACTTCTTCCGCCGGGCGCCCGTGGCTGTCGTCCGGTATGTCGGTTGGCGTGTCAGTTGGGGTATCTGGTCCTGGCGTGGGTTGCCTTGGTGCTCGTGGTCGAAGCCGAGGAGAAGGCACGGGACACGTACAACATCAAGAATGCTTTCCGGGCGGCGGTCAGCCGGCCGCTGCAGAGCACGGTGCGCGTCCTGTACAAACGGCCGACCGGTTCCGCCGAGGACTGGGAGAGCGCCGCCTTGGGCACCGTCGTGGATGCCGACGGCTACATCCTGACCAAGGCCAGTGAGCTGAAAGGTGACCGACTCTTGTGCAAATTGCACGACGGCACAAGATTGGACGCCAAACTTGTGGGCGTGCGTGAGGACTACGATCTGGCCATGTTGAAAGTCGAGGCCCACAATTTGCCCGTGATTGAGTGGAGCGAGGCCCCGTCACCGCCGGTCGGCAGTTGGTTGGCGACGCTCGGCATGGAGCAGATCCCCGTCGCCATCGGTGTGGTCAGTACGGCCCCGCGTGTCATCGAACGCAACCTCCCGGCGTTGGGCATCATCTTGGACGAGAGCGACGAGGGTCCCAAGATTCACGCGGTCGTGCCGAACAGCGGGGCGGCTCAGGCCGGCTTTCAGGCGAAGGACGTGGTGACCCACTTGAACGGAAGTCAAGTCAAAGGGCGGGAAGAACTGATTCGCAAGATCCGCGACTTTCGCCCTGGAGAGAAGGTCAAATTGACGATTCTGCGGGGAGCGAAGGAGCAGACGGTCGAGGTCGTCTTGGGTGAGCTGTCCCAGTTGACGCTTGGACACCGGGATCAGATTCAGAATACCATCGGCGGGCCGCTGAGTGAGCGGCGGGCGGGTTTCCCGATGGCGCTGCAGCACGACACGGTGCTCAAGCCGAACCAATGTGGCGGCCCGCTGATTGACTTGGACGGCAAGGCGGTGGGCATCAATATCGCCCGCGCCAGCCGCGTCGGCACCTTGGCCCTCCCGACACCTGCTATCAGGCCCCTGCTCGACGAGCTCAAGTCAGGCAAGCTGGTGTCCACCACGCCCGCAGATTAGGGTCGCCGGATGGACAACTCCCTCGAGGCGAACTCAACCGCGCACAGCAGCCTCAACGCAGCATAGAAACGGGATCAAATCGATTGGCCTTGACAGGACCAAACTGAACACGCCAGGCCCTCCCCCTATTTGGCCTTCGCGTGCTGGCGGGGCACCAGCCCCGGCAAAATCGCACTGGTGGGTCGCCGCGGCGTGTTGTCGTGGCACAGGATACGGGCGTCGCCCACCACGTAGGTGTGAAAGTCACTGACGACCAGGTTGTAGGTGGGCTGCGTGCTGCCTTCCTCCACGTCGCTGATGACCACCGACCCGCCGATACCGTGCAGGACCATGCCCGATTTCAGTTCCCGCAGCTTCACCCAGCCGTCGCCGGCCACCCACAACGGGTGCCCGCCACTGCCTTCCAGCCATTCCTCGATGCGAGTCGCCAGCCGGATTCTGATCAGCGGCTCCTCGGGCCGTTGGGTAGTTTGGAGCACCGGCTGGAAGGCCAGTTCGCCGGTGTCCAGAGCCTGGCTGAGCACCAGATCGCCGACACGAATCTTTTCGATCGCCACCGTTCCGCTGACGGTCCAGACCGGGGTGCCGGCCACAAAGCATTCGTGGCGCCTGGGGGACGGCGTGGACCCGCCACCCGACGACGGGTAGTTGAGGGGCTGCGCATCCGAGTACAATCGCAATTCCTGCAGGTACCGCGTATCGGTGGCTTTCGAACCTGCCAGGGCCACTTCGTTTTCGCTGTCCCACCAAGACCACCAGGCCTCCGGCGACCGGGGCAGGTCCTTGCCGGTGGCCACACTCAAAGCTTGGCAAATCCGGTCGCTCACGGCTTCAATCACTTGGTTCTGCCGCAGGCGTTCCCACTCGCGGGCATAGGCTGTCGCCTGCGCGTCGGCGAACGCACGGGTCCGCGTTTCCGCCTGGGCCGAGGTGATCACCTGCTGGGCGACGGCGGGATCGACGAGCTGCTTGTTGCCCGTCGTTCGGACCAAGCTCGTTCGCCGATCCATCACGGTGTCCATGACGGTGGCGTCGCGGCGATCTTGCGTCTCCCGCATGAACTCGTGGCGGTAGACGATCCGGCCATTGACCAGCGCCGTCTGCGCCTGCGACTCGATCGGCGTGGACAACTCAGCCAACAGTAAGGGCAGGTAGTGATCGCGAGGCCGCGACTGGAGTTGCTCCGCCGCCTCGTCTCGCACCACGGGCGACGGCGACAGGACGGCGAGCCGGGCCAGTGCGGCGGCGGCCTCGTGCGACGGGAGGGTTCCCAGCAACTGGACGCCGAGCCGCGCCGCCGGCTCGTTGTCGTTGCCCAGTCGGATCTCCAATGCCGACACCGCGTCCGGCGTCAACTCGGATTTCAACCGCTCGATTACCGCGGCGGTCTGTTGCGGGGCGTTTCGCCGCAGGCTGGCGCGGAGTTCATCCAGCTTCTTTTGCCACTTGGCAAGTGACGCCGCGGTCTGCTGGTTCTGTCGCAGGCCTTGCCACAGATCCTGACGGCGAACCCAATTGTTGCCGAGTCGCTCGAACTGCAGGCGTTGCCGCGCCACCGGATGATCCGGTGCCAGTTGCATCACGCGGTTCAAATGGGCCGATTCCTGGGCGGCGAGGTGATGCTTGGCGCACCAATTCGCCAGGGCCAGTTGACCGTCAGCCGTATCCGCGGCCGCCGCGCGCTGCTGCTCGTACGCTTCACGGAGCCGCTGCTGGTTCTCGGTTTCGCTGCGACTCGTCGCCGGCAGCCACTGATTCCCGACCCGGATCTCGCCGTTGTGCCAGTGTGCAGCGGGCTGGTCCGGCGCCAGTTTCAGCGCTTGGCCAAGCAGCGTCTGCCGTTGCTGGTCCATGGCATACATCTCGTGGCCCAAGGCCTCACGCACCAGTTCCTCGGCGCCCCGGCGTTTGGCGGCCTGAGTCTCGGCCTGCACCGGTGCGCTGATCAGCCCACCGAGCAACGCCCCGATCAACCCGCCGATCACACCCCTCCGAAACCGTCGTGCATGATGCGCAGACTGAACCGACATGTGATACTCCTTCGCCAAGCGACAGCGGTACGTAGACATCCACACGCTGGGAGCGCGAGGCGCCTGCCGAGCCGGTCGCGGCTAGGCAGGAGCCTCGCCCTCCCAAGCCTCGCCCTCCCAATATTCCTTTGGCAACCTAGTGCGTCTTCAAGGCTAAGATCGTGGGTTGTAAGCGGAACGGCGCTAGTCGCCGGTGGCGTTCGGAACCGGCGTCTAGCGCCCAAGGCCACTTACTTTGTAGCGGCACGGCGCGAGCCGTCCGGTATTACAGTCGGAAAACCGGGCGGCTTGCGCCGCTCCGCTAACAAAAACGCTCCCAATGGTCCCAAAGTAAGTGGCATTAGGCTAGCGCCGTTCCGCTCACGCATCGTGACCCCAACTCTTAGGCTTGAAGACGCACGAGCACTCCCTAGATCGGAAGCCGCACCGTGAATCACGTTATTAGAGCGAATCCGGCCAACCTGTGCAACGATTTCGCGCGTCCGGCCAACGAATGGAGCAAGCTCTCGGAGGCGATCCAGCCGTCCTGTCGAGCCCCTCGTGTCCGCGCTGCGACGGATAGGTTGCTGCGTGGCGCTCCCAGGCGTATATTTGGAACAGGTCGCCCGATGGTTCATGATGCTGCTTGTCCAGGGGAACTCGCTCCGATGAAACTCGGCCTCATCAACTCAGCCTGGGTGCAAACGGGCCAGCCCACAAGCTACGGGCTGCGCAAGACCAAGGAGATCGGCTTCGACACAATCGATCTGTTCGTCGACGCGCTGGACATCGACGTGCGCGAGCGGCGTTTGATCAAAGATGAATGCGACCGGCTTGAGCTGCCGATCGTCTCGTTGACTTCGTCAGACCGTCGCAGCACTGCCACCCACCTTCCGCGTGGTCGAGAGAGCCGAAGCTGGTGAGCAACAAGGAGCGAGACCGGATGCACATCGGAGCGCTGCGCAGGCAAGGCTGGCACGTGTTGGTCGTTTGGGAGTGCTGGACGCGGAATTCGCACACACTGGAACGGCGGCTGCGGCGGTTCCTGGAGTGAATCGCGCGGCCCGTCGATCAGCTGGGCTGCCAGCAGTTGGCACGGCCCCATTCGACAAGGAAACTGCGGTCGAACCGAGCCAGACTCATGAGGTCGGCGTTCTCAGCAATCATCTGCTCCCGCAGTCCCACGTTGGAAAAGAGCAACTGGTCGACGTCCACCAGCTTCGTGAACCGGTCGAGGAACCGGACGGCCAAGTCATCTTCCTGCGGGGCCAGACGGATGGCCGCTGTCTTTCGCTGCGGCACCAAGCCCAGCGGGTCGGTGATCTGAACGGGCAGGCTCTCGAATCGAAACGCCAGCGACAGCATGTCTGGCGCTTGGCTGCTGTCGACGACCCGATAACACGCATTGATCTCCAACTTCAGCTTCCAGGCCTGCAGAGAAAGCTTGAGCAGCCATTTCGCGAAGCCGATTCCGAAGGCACGCACGAATTGGTCGTCAAGCAGCGTGATTTCCGTGCGCACTTCGGCCTCGATGGCGGCCGGCTCAAACAAGGTTGACTGACTGGCCTTGTTCCGGAAGGCTTCGTTCCGTTCCAGATTGTCGCGCAGCACCTCGAACAGCTTGATCATCACGCTACGTTTCACCGCGCTGCGGTCCGCCCGCGTGGTGACAAACAGCAGCCACGGCTCTTTGCGGCTTTCCGCCTGGAGTTCGACAAGCGTCTTGATCGCCTCCAGTGCGGTGTCGCTCGCGCCGGCCTCGCGACTGGCCACAGAATCACAAAGGTCCAGGTTCGCAGCGTCGAAGCCGTTGAACCTGGCCGCGTGCTCGTAGCCCAGCGACTTCCGATTCGAGAGCATTTCCAAGCGGTCCGCTAGGAGGACCGAGTCCTTGTGAATCCATGGCAACCGCCAGACCTCGTCCATCGAAATGTCGAGTTCCGGATCGTTCTTGCGGGTGCTGTCAAAGCCAAGGAAACGGAGCTGCACTTGTCTCTGCGCACAAATGTCGTGCAAGTGCCGCACGTCGAGAAGGTATCGGCCTGGCAGCGTGAGATACCTGAAAGGGCGGCCGTCAAACACGAGTTCACCGAGCAGGCGGCCGACGAGCCTTCCCCACTGTTCCTTGCGAATCCAGTGTTTCCGGGGTTTATGCCAGGGTTCAGGAGTACGCTTCGCGACCCTGCCTGCTGGGACCGCGGCGTCGAGGAAGTCTCGCGGGAAGAGTTCCTCGGCGTTGTCGTGAGAGGTCATTGCCCGCCTCCTGTCAGGAAGACTCGGGCGATGGCACGCAGCAGTTCTTCCTGCTGCTGATAGGTGAGCTGCTTCAGCAGACCATAACCGTCGAGAATCTGCGCAACTGCCTTCAGCTGCTCTTCGAAATGGGTTCGTTTGCGTTCCTGGTCCGCGCCACGCCGTTCGGGCTCGGGGTAGTCATCCAGGACTCGTTTCGGGAAGACGATCGCTCCTTCCTTACGGGCCTGTTTGGCGACCGGCGATCGTTCGTCGTCGACGAAGAGCACTTCGGGCGGTTCATCTTCGGCGTCCGGCGCTTTGCCGAGCGTTTCATCTACCACCTGCTGCAAAGCCTCGCGCACTTGACCGGCGTGCTGGTCACGGGCATCCGCCCGGAGTTCCGCGCCGATCGCCTTGTGCTTCGTCGCCAATTGCCGCAAGGCGCGATGGACCCACTTCGTCAAGAACTGGAAGTGCGGGTGCGAGTAGTTGAAGGACTCCCGGTCGATGTTCAGCGCCGCGTCGAGCCCTTCCGACACGTAAACCTCGGCCGTGATCTGTCGCAGCCGGGTTTGCTCCGAGACTTCGTAGTGTAGAAATGTGTCGTCGAACAGCGTGCCCGACGCGTCGCCGATGCGGAGCATCAGGCCGTTGTTTTCTTTCGGCACGACCGTCGGTGTCCAGAAGAAATAGCCTTCGAAGGCCAGCTCACGGCCGCCCGTCGCGTCAGCGGGAAAATGCTTCAGGTCGGGACGGCACTGGCCCACAAATAGCAGGGGCTGTCGCAGTTTGGCGGAACTCTTGGCCGGGAGGTCTCGGAAACGGATGGGCCTCAGAAGCTGGACCCCATCCACGAAAACCTGGAACGGCGCGGTGGTGCCGACCTTGGAGAATCCGGCCGCCTGCCGTACCGTTTGGCCAGCCTTCAGATTCAATTCCTTCGCTGGCTCGCGATCACGGTTCGACAGGATGAATACGCGGACTTCGTCCTTGGCCGTCAGCTCGAAGGGATGCCGTTCGATGTACTCGACGGGGGTGGCGAGCGCGAGCGTCCACAGCGTGGCCAGATAGTTGTCCAAGCTGGCTTCCAGCGTCGGAACACTGGTCCTGATTTCGACCTGGTCCACAATCGCCTGAAAGAGCTTACGGAACTTGTCGGGCGGATCGTCGCTAGGGGTCCAAGGCAACCGCGCCGTGTCTTGACGGACGTCATGCGAGCTGGGATCAACACTTCCGATGTGATAGACGGGCGGCGGCCGGACCAATTCATCGAGCAGCGAGTCAGCTTCCTGGTGCCGCGTCCACCGCTCGCGGCTTTGCAGAAGCGAACGCGTGTAGTCCTTCAGGTTGAGGAGCACGACTTGGGTCCCGTGCGCGCTTTTGTCGGCGGCGGGCTCGCGCCACAGTTCGACATCCCCGCTTTCGAACTCCGGCTCTTGACCGGGCTTGATCTTGGCGAGCCGCTCCTCATCGTGCAGATTCAGGCGAATCTCCGCGACGTACCGAAACGCTTCGTTTCGTGGTTTGGTAATGATACGGAAGTGCCGCGTTAGCTGCGCCACTGCGAACAGGCCAATCCCGATCTTGCCGATCAGCCGCCTGCCGCCCTTGCTGAACCGGAAATCCTTCTGCGTGATTCCCAGCTCGACGCCGTAGCCCGTTCGCTTGGCGCTGCCGCCGATGTTGTGGACCAGATACTCCAACACATCGAGCGCCATCCCCTCGCCATCGTCGGCCACAATGACTTCCGAGAACCGAGGCGCGCATCCGTGGTGATCCAGACGCTCGTGGCATCGGCGTCATAGGCATTGAAGATCAGCTCGCGCAGAGCCGATGCCGGCTGCCGGTAGATGCCGTCGGTAATCCGGGCCAGAACCCGTTCGTTCGTGCGTAGCTTGGTTCTGGCGTGATGGCCAGCCAGAACTTCCTTGCGAAGGTCGTCAGCTTCTGATTGGCGGGAACCCATGCTGCACCTCACCGGGCCGACGGTTACTGCCGCGTGTAGAGCTGCTTCCGGATCGCTGTCGCGACAGCTCGAGCCACGGGCGGCGGAACGGCATTCGACACTTGCTGCACCTGCTCGCTGAAGTTTCCCTGAAGCACAAACTTCTTAGGAAATCCCTGTAACAGCATCGCTTCCAGAATAGAAAGTCGCCGCTTGCCGTCCGGGTGAATGTGGATCTCGCGATTCCCGTAGGCCACGGTCCAGCTAGGCTGGTCCCATTCGAGCCGGCGAAAAGAGCGGCTACCATTGAAATCGTTGTCCGCAAATCGTCGGGAGCGCGGCGGCATGGTCCAGTGGTTGGCGTGATAGGGGATGTCGTCTGCGGTCAGCCCAGGCGTTCTCAGGATCGGTTCGGGCAGTCCGCTGATCGCCTGACGAACCGTGCGGAGGTCCTCGGTGCCGTTCGGCCACTCGAAAGAATCGCCTCGGAACGTGTCGCGGTTGATCCCGACGAGAAACAGACGCCGGCGCCGCTGCGGTACACGGAACCGCTCGGCATCCAGTTCGGCTTGAGCGACGTTGAATCCCGCCTCACTAAATCGCCGGATGATATCCCGCAGCCTGTCGCGATGCTTTGGCGACCTCAGCCCCAGCACGTTCTCGAACACGAAGAAGTCGATCGACCATCGTCGGTTGAGCGCCGCCAGGAGCTCACAGTAGCGGAACGGAAGCTCGTTCCTGGGATCATCCGGGCTGGCCTTCGTGTTGCCGTAGGAGAAGCCTTGGCACGGCGGGCCGCCAATGACACCTCTTGGCGGTGACAGCCGACTCAGCCATCTCGTGACTGCGGCCGGGGACAGTCCGGCGAGGTCACCGGCACGGGCGACGTTGCCCGCGAAGTTCGCGTTGAAGGTACGCGTCGCGGCCACATCCCAATCGATAGCGAGCACGGGCAAGAAACCCGCCTTGACAAATCCATAATCCAGGCCACCAGCACCACTGAACAGGCTGAGAACCGGGATTGCGGTTGTTGGTTCGGCAAGCATGTCCGTTGGCAGTTCCCCGCCTGTCCGGTTCCCCGGCGACTCGAAGACGCAATGGGTCTCAACGTACCGGAAGGAGTATAGGGTTCGCGACATTCCATGTATAGTGGCCTGGGCTGGCAGACCTGGGCTGGCAGAGGGCTGCCACGTTGTGGCGGAAGGCCCCCGATCCCCGGAGCAAATCGCTGCTCACACTCGCGAGGAGGAGCAAGAACGCGAGACACGATCGCTTGCGGTGGAGTCCGGGAAGTTATTTCGACACGCGTTGCCAGCGCTCGCCGGAAGCTTTCCTGATACCCAATCACAGCCGATCAGCAACGGCCGGATTGTCTAACACGGGCGATGTTCTATGATGGACTGCAACGCAGAGCGGCGGATCTACTCGCCTGCGCCTGACGAACAACCTTCGGTTCCTGTGGGTGTTGGCCTGGGAGGGCGGACATGGCTTGGGAGTACAGCGAAAAAACGAAACAGATCTTCCTGGATGCCGTGCACGGCAAACCGGGCACGCACCTGGGGGAAATGGAGCACCCGGACGGCTTCGGCGAACACGGGTCGATCGCTTGCGGCGATGCCATGCGGTTCACCTTCCGCGTCGAACGGCATCCCACAGACGCCACCCAGGACGTGATCGTGGCGGCGCGGTACTTGACCTTCGGATGTACCTCGGCCATCGCCGCCTCGGAAGCACTTTGCACCCTCATTGAACAAGGCCGATACACCCCCATCGGTTCCCTGCAGATCCGCAACACGGACATCGTGGACTTTCTCGGCGGTCTGCCGGCGCAGAAGATCCACTGTTCGGTCATGGGGGCCGAAGCGCTGGAAGCGGCCGTGTTCAACTGGGCGCAGAAGCGGGGCGTGGATCTGGCCCGTCTGGGCATCGACCTGCATGCCACCGAACAGGAAGACGGTCGGATCGTGTGCCGATGTTTCTCGCTGACCGAACCCTACCTGCGGCGCAAGATTCGGGAACTCAACCTGCGCACCATCCCGGAGATCACCAACGCTATCAAAGCCGGTGGAGCGTGCATGTCCTGCCACCAAGTGCCTGGCGGACTCCAAGACCTGCTCGATGAAACCTGGGGCAAGTCGCCAGGCAGTTCTCTGGTTCTGACCCAGATCAACTTGCCGGGTGCGACCGCGGTCCAGGCGGAAACGTCGGCGTTATCGCCTTACCAGTTCAGTAAGAAGGTCGAACAGACGCTGGACAGCCAGGTCCGACCGTTGCTCCGGCGAGACGGCGGCAACGTGGAGATCGTCGACATCAAGGAGACTCTGGTCTACTGCCGCCTCGTGGGGTCCTGCCAAGGCTGTGCCGGCGCCAACCAGACCCTGCGCTGGCTGGTCGAACAGCAGCTCAAGGAGCTTGTCGACGAACGCATTCGGGTAATCGAAGTCTGAACAGAAAGCAGCTGACGATGCACGTCATCTACGCCGATAATAATGCCACGACTCAGGTCGCGCCCGAAGTCTGCGAGGCGATGGCGCCGTTCTTCACCGCCGACTACTTCAATCCCAGTTCGATGTACGAACCGGCCCGGCGCACGGCCGCGGCGATCGGACAGGCCCGCCAACAGGTCGCGAGACATTTGGGTGTTACCGATCCGAAGCAGATCCTGTTCACTTCGTGCGCCACGGAGAGCAACAACACGGCCCTCTTCGGGACGGCCAAGGCCAACCCCCACCGCCGCCAGATCATCACCACGACGGTCGAGCACCCGGCGGTGCTGGAAGTCTGCAAGGATTTGGGACGTAGCGGCTACGAGGTGATCTTCCTGGAAGTCGATGGTCACGGAAATCTGGATCTGGACGAGTTCGTGCGGGTCCTGCGGCCGGAGACCCTCTTGGTCAGCATCATGCACGCGAATAATGAGACGGGCGTGATCTTTCCTATCCCCCAGCTCTCCCGGATCACGAAGGAAACCGATCCGTCGATTGTCTTCCACACGGACGCCACCCAGTCGGTAGGCAAACTCCCGCTGGATCTGGAGCAAGCCTATCGGCACGTGGATCTGCTCTCGTTCTCCGGCCACAAGCTGCACGCGCCCAAGGGCATCGGCGGCCTGTACATCAAGCGGGGTACGCCGTGTCGACCGCTGCTGATCGGCGGGCACCAGGAGGAGGGCCGCCGGGCAGGGACCGAAAACACGCCGTACATTGTTGGGCTTGCCCGGGCTATGGAACTGGCCGCCGGATGTTTCGAAGAAGAACAGACGAAAATCCGTCGCTGGCGAGACCGGCTGGAAACCGCCCTCGAAACACTGATTCCCCACGTCCAGGTCAATGGCCGCGGGGCACCCCGGTTGCCCAATACCCTGAACGTGTCCTGCCATTACGTAGAGGGGGAAGCACTGCTCTATCAGTTGAGCGACTGCGGGATCTGTGCCTCCAGCGGTTCCGCCTGCACGTCCGGGTCCCTGGAGCCCTCTCACGTGTTGCGCGCCATGCAAGTCCCGTTCACGGCGGTTCACGGCTCCGTGCGGTTCAGCCTCAGCCGTTACAATACGGAGTCGGATGTAGACCGGATCATCGAAGTCTTTCCCCAGATCGTGGCCAACTTGCGCAGGCTTTCCCCGTATTGGGACCAAACACTCAATCGGCCGCGCGGCGACGCGGCCGAGCTCACGCACGGTCCGCTCACGACGCGGTCGCCACCTGGACTTGAGCTCCCTCCAGACGCTCCGACAAGAGCTTGATCACCTGCCCCATAATCCGGTAGCCGAGGAGCGTATCGCGTTCGCACAACTCGCGGAGCCGTTTGGCGTCCACTTTGATCAGACGCGTGGCTGTGCGGGCTGTCGCGATGCACGTGATCCGGTAGGGCTCGACCATGGCTGGCCAGCCGAGGATGTCCCCCGGCTCAAGCGTGTCGACGATGCGCCGCTCGCCATTCACCAGGGTGTATTGGATGTCCACTTTCCCGTCCACGATGATGCTCAGGAGGTCGGCAGGTTCTCCCTCGGTGTGGATTTGGATACCTGCCGGAACCGCCCCTTCCTCGGCGATCAAGGCCACGGCCTTCAGGGTCTCCTCCGCGATGGTTGCGAAGCAGGGATACCGACGTAACAGTTCTGGCGAGATCATGACTGTTCCTCCGCAGACTTGCTTATTGAATCTTTTCCCGCCCATCATGCTACCGAAGCGGATGGGGTCGCACCAGAGTGGCAGTGTCGGAAATCATCAGACACCAGGCGTGGGCTTGGATGGGTTGGTCTAACCTGGCCAGCCCATTTTTCTTGTCGCGGTCGGACGGCGGCCACCGGGTCCGTAGGCACCGCGCAAGGCATTTGGCCCTAGTGCCTTCAAGGCTAGAAAGTGGGGTAAGCATCCTGCTTGCCTTTCGATTCGTCGTGTCAAACGCAAGCTGGAAGCTTGCGCCACCGCATCGGTCACCCCAAGATTAGGCCTTGACGCCCTAGTGCGATCGTCCGGACTCTTGCTATCCTGGACGCTTAGGATCGCGAAAGAAATAACTGTCGCAAGAATGTGGTCATCTCGCTCCGCGAGATGACATGCCATCACGCGGAGCGTGATGGCTACTTTGAAGACCCGACACTAATTCATTTCGCGGTCCTTAGGCCAATCGTTGGCACACATCCTTGGAGACATCGTATGAAGCGACTTGTGGCATTTCTGTGGCTGGTGGTCGGTGGGATTCTGGTGCAGACCGGGGCCTTGGCCCAGACGCGAGACCGCGCCAGCGTCCCGGAGAAGGACCTCTGGAAGCTCGAAGACATCTACGCCTCCGACGCGGCCTGGGTGGCAGCCAAAGAGAAACTTACCGGCCAGTTCGATCGCGTGCTGGCCTTCCAGGGCCAGCTGGCAAGCTCGCCCCGTCAACTCCTGGCCTGCCTGCAACTCGACAGTGAGATCAGTCGGGAACTCGAGCGTCTGTCCTCCTACGCCTCGATGAAGTCCGATCAGGACACGCGGGTCGCGAACTACCAGGGCCTGAAAGAAGAACTCCAGAAACTGGCCACCGACTACCGGTCGAAGGCCTCGTTCATCGCCCCGGAGGTCGTCGCCCTGGACCAAGCCACGATTGAGGCCTGGCTCGCGCAAGAGGCGGGCCTGCGCATCTACAAGATGTATCTGAACGATCTGCAGCGCACCAAGTCGCACCGCCTGTCGACCAAGGAAGAGAAGCTACTGGCCGAGGCCGGCCTGATGGCGTCCGCGCCCCTCTCGGCCTACAAGATCCTGAGCAACGCGGAACTACCGTTTCCGCCCATCACGCTCTCCGACGGGACGCAGGCCACCCTGAACCAAGCCGGCTACGCCAAGTACCGCGTGGTGCGCAACGCGGCCGATCGCGAGGCCGTGTTCCAGACGTTCTTCGGGACGATGGACAAGTTCCAGCAGACCTTCGGCAGCCTACTTTCCTCGCAAGTCAAAGAGCATACGTTCTACTCGCGAGCGCGGAATTATGACTCCTCCCTGCACCGGGCGCTGGACAGCAACAACATTCCCGTCGGGGTCTACCACGCGCTGATCCAGGGCGTCCACAAGCACCTGGGCTCCTTCCATCGCTATCTGCGTTTGAAGCAACGGATGCTGAGCGTCGCGCAGCTCAAGTACTCCGACCTGTACGCGCCGGTGGTGAAGGAGGTGGATCTGGAATACTCGTATGCAGCGGCCGAACGACTGGTTTTGGACGCCCTCCAACCGCTGGGCGAGGATTACACCCGCATCGTCAAACGGGCCTTCGACGAGCGTTGGATCGACGTATTTCCCACCCCGGCCAAGCGGTCCGGTGCCTACTGTCATGGCTGCTACGACGTCCATCCCTACGTGCTGCTGAACTACAACGGCCAGTACCACGACGTCAGCACGCTGGCCCACGAACTGGGCCATGCCATGCACAGCTACTATTCCAACAAGACCCAACCGTATGCCACGGCGGACTACGCCACGTTTGTCGCCGAGGTGGCTTCGACGCTGAACGAAGCCTTGCTGATGGACAAGCTGCTCCGGAGCGAGGGCGATGACAATGTGAAACTCTCGCTGCTGATGAATTACTTGGACGGCGTCAAGGGCACCGTGTTCCGCCAGACGCAGTTCGCCGAATTCGAACTGGCCATTCACGAGAAGGCCGCACAAGGCGAACCGCTGACCGGTGAGGCGCTGACCCGACTGTACGGCGAAATCCTCAAGCAGTACTACGGCCACGACCAAGGCATCTGTCAAGTCGACCCGCGGTATTTCGTCGAATGGACGGCCGTACCACACTTCTACTTAGATTTCTACGTCTACCAATACTCCACCTCCTTCACGGCTTCGACGACCCTGTCGGAGAAGATCTTGAAGGGCGAGTCAGGAGCGGTCCAGCGAACCCTGGATTTTCTCTCGGCCGGAGGATCCGATTATCCGGTCGCCATCTTGAAGAAAGCCGGTGTGGACATGTTGACGAGCGACCCGCTGGACAACACCATGACGATGATGAACCGCGTGATGGATCAGATCGAGGCGATCTTGGCGAAGAAAGCGGACCACGGGGCCGCTAAGATCAAGTAACTTTGCGGAGGTAGAACCATGTCGGAGTCGAAAGTTGCCAGCCGTCGTGAATTCTTGAATCGGTCGTTGCTCGCGGCGGGAGCACTGGCGGCCGTGGAGTCCGGGGCGCGTGGGCTCGCCGCCGAGCCGGTTGCCGGCACCGACGCCCCGCCAGCGGCGACGAAGCCGGGCGAGTTCCCTTGCGGGTCGATCGGCAAAGCCACCATCAGTCGCGTGATGCTGGGCGGCAACCTGGTGTCGGGCTGCATGCACTCGCGAGACCTGCACTACGTCGGGCAACTGTTCCGCGCTTATGCCAACGAACAGAAGATCTTGGAAACGCTCAAACTGGCCGAAGAACACGGGATCAACACGGTCTTCGAGACAGGTGGTAACTTCGTGCAGAAGTACAACCGCGAATACCACGGGCACATGCAGTTCATTCCCCATATCCAGGTCGATCTCACTCAGACCGAGGAGTCGCTGAAGGATCATATCAAACAGCAGGTGGACTCGGGCGCGGTGGCCCTGTACGTGTGGGGGGTGGCGGGCGATTCGCTGGTCAAGGCCGGCGCGGTCGAGCGCCTCGCCAAGGCCGTCGAATTGGCCAAGGTACATGGGCTGCCGGTCGGCGTCGGCGGCCATTCACTGCTGGTACCGATGGAGTGCGAGAAACGTCAGGTGCCGTGCGACTTCTACGTCAAGACGTTCCACAGCGACGACTATCCGTCGGCCACCCCGAAAGAACTCCGCAAGGAATTCATCTGGCTGACGGGCGGGAAGGGCTGGTACGACAACATGTGGTGTATCAACCCCGAAGAGACGATCGAGTTTATGAAGACGGTGACGAAGCCGTGGATCGCCTTCAAGGTGCTGGCCGCCGGAGCCATTCTCCCGCGTCAGGGTTTCTCGCATGCCTTCAAGAACGGGGCGGACTTCATCGCCGTGGGCATGTTCGACTTCCAGATCAAAGAGAATTGCGAAATCGCCACCAAGGTCGTCCGAGCTTTCAAGGACCGCGAACGGCCGTGGCGGGCGTAGGGCCGCAACCCGAGTAGGTCAGGCTTTCCAGCCTGACGCGAATCGCTCTGGTGACGAGACTCTGCCTCGCAACCCGCTGGCAGCGAGGCTTCGCCTCGTAAGCAGGCCGGCGGAGCCGGCAACGCAGTACGTTCCCAGGCAGAGCCTGGGAACGAGGGGGTGGCGACGGCGGCTGGACGATCGGCGCACCGTCGTCACCCGCAAGCGGGTATCCGGCTCTCGGCTAAACGACGTGAGACCACCCCGTCGGCGGGCACCGCGGTTGCGCGATCAGCGCGGTTTCTTTGCCCGCCGCCGCGGGACCGGCACCGTTTGAGGCGCCACCGCGGCTTCGGTCGGTGTCGCGGCACGAGCTGACTTCCGAGGCTTCCGGCCGGCCTTCGGGGCTGTCACCGTCCCGGCGGCGGGGACATCCGAAGGATGGATCGAGGCCGTGGCCGCCTTAACAGGACGACGACGGCCCGCAGCGTCTTGCTTGGCAGCCCCGTTCGTCTTCTTGGTCTTCTTGGCGGACGAAGGCTTGGTGGTGCGTCCCTTGCGCGAGGTTGAGGGACGCTCGGCCTGGTCGTCTTCCCCCGGCGCCGGCACTTCCAAGTCGATGCCGAACAATTCGCCCAGCTGGCCGGTGGCCAGGGACGAGCTATCTCCGGCGCCCAACGCCCGATCCAGATTACCGTCCGCCAGAGCGTGGGCGATCAATTCGTGATGCTCCACGCCGCGCAAGGTGAACAGCGATTCCGGCGAGTTGTCCAGCCGCGAGCCAACGCCGTACAGGACCGCGGCGAGGTGCTTGCACATATAGGCCGAGTCCGGGCAACTGCACTGGAACTTGATTTCCTTCGGTGCCGGGAACAGACCGTCCTGCGGCCGGCACAGACGCTCCATTGTGGACTTGGCAAAGCGGCCTTGTAACAAGTCCAGCAGCGAATCGATGCTCTGACCGCAGTCGAGTTTGATGGCCTTCCAGGTTGCCGCCGCCAACGGTTTGATCTCAATCTTGATGTGGTAGACTTCGGAGCCGCTGACGATCGCCTTGATCAATCCCCGTTCGATCTGCAGGTCGATGACCGAACCGTTGCGAACGTAGGTGCGGCCGCGGGGCAAGCGGTTGTCATAATCGCTGTAGCCCTCCAGGTTCTCGCACCAGGCCTGGCCCCAAAACGTGTTGGCAATCGTGCGGCCGGAGATTTCGACCGGACACAGCTTCCGCCCACCTTTGGCCAGCTTGGCCGCGTACCTGCGCGACTTGGCCTGCCGCTCTGCTACCGATACGTAGGGTGCCCACTGCCGATACATGGATCTTCTCCTTAGTGCCTGTCAAGAAGCGACTCCGTGATTTCTTCGTAGAGCGGACTGTTGTCCACTGCTGTGAACATCTTCACGCCGCTCTCGTTCCCACGCTCCGCGTGGGAACGCAAGTGTTTTGACGCTCCGCGTCGTCTGCCCAAGGACGCAGAGCGTCCGTGGCTTGCGTTCCGACGCAGAGCGTCGGAACGAGAAACTAGCACGACGGACCAAGCTCGGACAAGCCCGAATCTCCTTCATTCGCCGGTTGTGGCTCGCGTGATGTCGAGTGATACAAAATGCAACAACTGGTCGTCGCTCATCTCGGTCAACAACGTTTCCCCGCCCTGGCGGAGCAATTGATCAGCCAATTGCTGTTTGTCGCGAATCATCTGGTCGATACGTTCTTCCACCGTCCCGCGGCAGACGAACTTGTGGACCAGCACGTTCTTTTTCTGGCCGATCCGAAAGGCGCGGTCGGTGGCTTGGTTCTCCACGGCCGGATTCCACCAGCGGTCGAAGTGGATCACGTGCGAGGCGGCTGTCAGATTCAGGCCGCTGCCGCCGGCCTTGACCGAGATCACGAAAAACGGCGGTCCGCGATCGTCCTGGAATGTCCGCACGAGCTCGGAGCGTTTCCGCACGGGGATCCCGCCGTGCAGCACGAGGCCGGGCCGGCCGAACACACTCGCCAGAAACTCAGCCAACGGCTCGGTCAGCGACTGGAACTGTGTGAACACCAGCGCCTTCTCATGCCGTTCGACAATCGGTTGACAAATCTGCTCCAGCCGCTGGAACTTACCGCTATCGGCCGGAGCGAACGGCGGTTGGCCCAGATATTGCGCCGGATGGTTGCAGATCTGTTTGAGTTGCATCAGGACCGACAGGACCAGCCCGCGGCGGGCCATGCCGTCGGCCGACTCCAACCGCCGCTCCAATTCGCCGACCGTCCGCTCGTACAACACAACTTGTTGCTTGGATAGTCCGCACTCGGCGCGCATCTCGGTCTTGTCGGGCAGGTCGGGTATGACCGTCGGGTCCGTCTTCATCCGCCGCAGGATGTAGGGCCGCACCAGCCGCCGCAGCGACCCGTAGGCGTGGGCGTCTTGCTGTTGGGCCAACAGTTTGACGAATTTCTTGAACTGCGATGCGGAGCCGAGCAGCCCGGGAGAGCAGAAATCGAAGAGCGACCACAAGTCGCCCAGGTGGTTCTCGACCGGCGTTCCCGTGAGCACGACGTGGCCGGTCGCCGAAAGCTTCTTGACCGCGCGGGTCTGGGCCGAGGAGGCGTTCTTGATCGCCTGCGCTTCATCCAGGATCACCAGCCGCCAAGTCGCCTGGCCCAACCATTCCGTCTGCCGGACCAAGCCGTAGGTGGTGATCACCAGATCGAAGCCGGCCAGTTCGCGGTTGGGCTGGGCCGCTACGCGGTCCAACGTTTCCGCACTGCACTCCGAGCGATGCGCGTAAAACACGCGGAGCGTGGGCCCGAAACGTTCCAGCTCCTGTCTCCAGTTACCGATCAACGACGCTGGCACGACCAGCAAACTGGGCCGGGTGTGGGCCGACAGAGGTTCGCTCTTCGGTGGGGGCTTGGCGAGCGGGGGGCGTATTGAGTCCAGCGCAGTTAATGGAACTTTGAGCTGGGAGGGCGAGGCTCCTGCCGAGCCAGGGGCCGCGTCCGGCTTGGCAGGAGCCTCGCCCTCCCATTCCATGGGCAACCTAGGACTCAATAAGTCCCCACCGCCGGCCGACGGCGGCGATTCCCGTTTCAATTGCAGCAGCAGGTCGATGACCTGGATCGTCTTGCCCAGCCCCATGTCGTCGGCCAGGCACGCCCCCAGTCCCAGGCGGGTCATGAACCACAGCCAGCGCACGCCGTCCGCCTGATACGGCCGGAGCGTAGCCTGCAGATCGCGGCCTGGCTGGCAGCCCGACACGCCGCGCGGATCGCGGATCTTTTCCAGCGTCTCGCGCAGCCACTGGCCGGCCGTAATGCGGGACCAGTCGGCGCAACGGCCTTCGTCGTCGTCGACCGTGCCTGGCGTAGCTCCCGCCAGGAGCCGCATGCCCTGGATGAAATCGACGCCGTCCGCATGTTCGGCTTCCAGCCGCCCCCAGTGCGTCAACGCCTCCTGCAGCCGCTGCTGGTCCACCTCCACCCAGCGGCCCCGCAGGAGTACCAAGCCCTCGGTGGCCTGCAAGATCCGGCGCCGTTCCTCGTCGGTCAGCGGTTGGCCGTCGAAGGCCAGCTCGACACGGAAATCCAACAAGCCGTCCAGCCCCAGCCGGTCCGTCGGTTGTTGGCCGATCCGCACCTGGACCTGCGGACGCGGCGGGCTCTTGGCGTTCCACCAATCGGGCACGCGCACGACTAGCCCGCAGGCTTCCAACCGCGGTACGTCCACCAAGAGCCGGTGCGCCTGAAGGATCGTCCAAGCCTGCGGATGAAACAGGGCTTTGGTGTCGAGCAGTTCACGCACCAACGAACTGGCGGTGGCGGCCTGACGCACGGGTTCCAGTAACGCGGCCAACTTGGTTTGGTTCTTGGTACCGGCATACTGCTTCAAGGCTTCACCCAGCGGCAGGTGCTGCAGGCGTGCCTTGCTCGACAGGCGGTGCGCGTAGGTGGCCAGAAACGCGAACGGCCGGTCGGGGTTACTTTTGTTCTCGGCCAGATGCAACGTGACCCGGCCCAGCAGATGCCACAGGGGACTTAGCCCGCGGAGGTAGGCCTGCGGCCCGTCGGCATGCTGCCGCGCTCGCTGCACCACCAGTTCGCGGAGTTCGCCCCACAGCCGCTGCAGCAAATCGACGGTCACATACTCGAGGCCGCGCATGGGCGGCGCGTCGCCGATCAGGAACGCCAGTTGGTCGTCCGGTGGGGTCGGCACGTCGTGCCAAAGCTCCACCGGTTGTTCCCCGAATTGACAGAACTCATGGAATAGTTGCCGGGCGAAGTCTCGCCAGAAGACGAAGCCGGGCGGCAACTGCTGCTCCAACCCCCGCGAGGCCAGATACAGCAAGCCCTCGGCCGACGACGGCTCGAACGCTGCTTGCAGTGGGCCCGCCACCGCGGACGCGAGTTCCGGCTGCGATTGGGGGTCGTCTTCCACCAGCAATTGTCCAGCCGGTGTGATACGGATCTGCTTGCTCATGCCGCCAAGATAGCGATGCGGCGAAGACGAGAACAGGGGCGGGATCACCAGGGAACTTCGGTGCCCAGACCGAGTTGCTCCGCGCGCCGCAACACGTGGTCCGCGGCGGCCAGGTCCTGAATGGCGACACCGACCGACTTGAACAAGGTCACGGTCTCCGGGGACTTCCGGCCGGACCGGCAGCCGGTCACGATTTCGCCAAGCTCCGCATGGATGTGGTCTGGCTCGAACAGGCCCTGCGCCAGCGGAATGATCAGGTCTCCCGTCTCCTCCAACGCAGAGTGGCGGTGATCCACGACCAGCTGCGCCCGCACGACCGTTTCCGCCGGGATCTCCTGCACCATGGGCTGGTAGGAACCAACGGCGTTGATATGCACTCCCGGACGCAGATCCCGGTCGCAAAAGACTGGCGTTTTCGAAGTCGTGGCGGTGCAGATCACATCGGCTGCGCGGACCGCCTGGGCAGCCGAGTCAGCGGGCTGGATATCGACTCCCAACGTCGGCCCCAGTTCGACAGCAAACCGCTCGGCAAGCTCCCGAGTGGCGTCGAAGATCCAAACCTTGCGGATCGGGCGTACGGTACACACGGCGGCCAATTGCGTCCGGCCTTGCACGCCGGCGCCGAAAACGGCGACGGTCGAAGCGTCCGTCCGGGCCAGCAGGTCCGTGGCCGCTCCGGAGGCGGCGCCTGTGCGGATGGCAGTCAGCAGGGTGCCGTCCAGGATCGCCAACGGGGTTCCCGTGACGCTGTCCAGCACGCACACCAGGGCCTGAATCTGCGGCAGACCGCGCGGCGGATTATCGCCGCACAGCGTGATGATCTTGATCCCGACCCGCTCGGCTGCGGGGCTGTAGGAGGGCATGAATAGTGCGATCCCGCGTTGGCCGGACAGGTCCAGCTGCGTGCGTGGTGGAAGACTGACCTGCCCCGACGAGAGCTGGGCAAAGGCCCGCTTCATGATCTCGATGGCCTCCGCCATCGGCAGGCTTTTCCGAACGTCCTCGCCGGAGAGGAAACGAATTGTGCGTGAGGGCATGACAGTACCTTTCATCAGGGGGCTTACGCCCCCTGCTCACCAAGCAGCGTAGCAAAGGCCCGTTGCGAGTGCGCGATCAGTTCTTTGTAGTCCGAGTTCTCAAGATCTTCGCCCATCAATTCGACATCGAAGAAGCCGCGGTAGTCAGCCTCGACCAGCGTGGTCACGATCTCTTTCAGTGGTATCTGGCCTTCGCCCAAGCGGCAGCGGTTCTGCTCGCCATGCGGCGGGTGTTTCGCATCCCCCAGCTGCACGATCGCGATCCAAGGAATGATTTCGACCAAACGCTCGCAGACCCCCGGTTCCTGGCCCAGATGGTAGACGTCGAAGGCCAGTTTCAGCTGCGGACAATCCAGCGGCTGGATCAATTCCAGGGTCTCCTCCAGACTGGAGAGAAACGTCCATTCCGCGGCACAGTTGGCATGCATCGGCTTGATGGCCAGCGCGACGCCGTGCTCGCACGCCACGTCCGTCAGTTCCTTCAGGGCGTTCTTGAACAGCCGCCTCGCGTGGTTGTGAGTATGTCCGGCGCGCGCCCCGCTGTACACGATCAGCGAGTGGGCTTTGAGCTGCCCGGCCAGTTGCACAGCCTCGATCGCGTCCTGCACACTGTCGCGATACGAGCGTCCGTCGCTGCCGGTGAAGCCGCCGGCCCAGAGCAAAGCGGAGACTGCCAAGCCGCTCTCCGCCAGCAACTCGGCCCCCTTTTCCTCGCCGAAATCCGACAGCTTCTGCCGCCAGACGGAGATGCCATCAATTCCCGCGGCAGCATAGTTCTGTACATCTTCTTCAAACGACCAACGATAGGTCGTGATTTCGTTCATGGACAGTAGGGCCATCCGTGCATTACTCCGTTGCCAACGAGCCAGCCACCCGGCGAGGGCGGATGATTCACGTAGGGTGGACCAAGGGAGCGCCAGCTCTTGGTGGGCCTTCGCAAGCCGCTCCCGCAGTAATTCATCGTGCGACGACGCCACCACGTTTGGCACAGCGACCGCGGCCCACCACGAACAAGGCTGGCGCGACCCACCCTACCCAACCGATGAATCATCCGGGCTGGGGCGCAGCAGAGCCACGAGTATGAGGAATCCCGCCCCAGCTGTAAAGCACTCGCGAGGGCTTTTCCCGCCGTGTAATCTGCCGCGACCCTGGCTGGGAAGCTAGGGAAAAAAGCGGAGCCATCGTCCGACACCGCGGCGTTGATCGTAATACTGCGAAATGCCGTCACTGCTAGCACTAAACGGTTACGAGGCCGGTTGACGTTCACTTTGAGACTTAATGGTTTTCCTGGTCGCGGCAGCGGCTGGGGTCTGTCCTTCAAATTTCATTTTTCGCGGCGACAACGCTCCCCGTACTGACGAGACGTCTCCGCCGCGAAAAATGAAATTTGAACGACAGACCCTCGTCTCTCGACGCCACCCATGACGAACCTCTAAGGCGAGCGGCAGGAAATAACTTACCCGTAGGTCGGCCTTTCCAGGCCGATCGGGACGGTCTTGGAAGACCATCCTACATTAGTCGGGAGCTTATCGGGGCCGATCACGACACTGCTAGCATTTCGCAAAGTTATGCTCAAGGCCGACACCACAAGCGGGACAGCCGCGTGCGGGCCGTGATCATAACACTGCGAAAGGCTAGCAGCAGGGTGGCTGGGGCAGATCGCAGCGAGGCCCCAGAAACCGTGGACTGGGGCTTCGCTTAGGCTCAGCCACCAGCCACCCTCACCGTTGCCAGCAATGACAGCAATTCGCAGTGGTACGATCCAGGCCGGCGTGCGGTATCGCGGCTTGGGGCACGCGGCGGCGGAGGCGCATCAGGGCCGGCGTATCGGAACGACCGTCTGGCAGCCTTCCACGATCGTAACTAGTTGATCCGCGGCGAGATCACGCAGTTCCTGCGAAGCTCCGCCCAGCCAGCGAATCCGGAGGGAGTCGACGCGTGGGTGGGGTCCGAGGCCGAAGTGCAGACGCGAGCCGAAGTGGCTTTGGTAGCCGCGGCCGCTGTGGACCTCGGCCACCCGCTGCAGATCTCCCGCGACAACCGTGACTTGTGTACCGACGGCGTCTCGGTTGCTGGTGACTCCGCGCAGGATAATCTCCAGCCAGTGGTTCCCGTTCCGCGTGTCGTTCCGTAGCACCGTGGGGGCTTCGCGGGAGTTTTGCACCACCACGTCGATGTCGCCGTCGTTGTCCAGATCATCGAAGGCGGCCCCGCGGCCCGCGTGTTCCGACAGCAAACCGTTGCCGCACAGGTTCGAGATGTTCTGGAAGTGGCCCGTACCGTCGTTCAGCAGCAGGGAATTCCGGCAGCGGTAGCAGGTCGTTCGATCCCACAGTTCGACGTTGTCTTCGGTATGCCCGTTGGCAATGAAAATGTCCAAGTGGCCGTCGTTGTTGAAGTCGATCAGTCCGGTCCCCCATTTCACGTAGGCCAAGCAGCCTGTGCCCGCTTGGGTGGTCTGCGTCGCATCCTCAAACGTCCCGTCGCCCAGATTGCGGTAGAGGACGGGCAGTTCGGACTGATACGAGGTCACGAAGAAATCGAGCCAGCCATCGTTGTCGCAGTCGCCGCAATCGACGCCCATGCTGCCGTTGGCATCCCCGGTGCCGTTGTAGGCCGTGCCGTTCTGCACTCCGACTTCGGTGAAATGTCCGTGGCCGTCATTCCGAAAGCAGAGGTTCTCGGCGACATCGCAAACCACCAAGAGATCCGTATCGCCGTCCCGATCGTAGTCGGCTGCCACAACCCCCATCGTCGTGCCTGACACTCGCGAGATGCCCGCTTCGGCGCTGACATCCGTGAAGGTGCCGTCGCCATTGTTCCGGAACAAGGTATCCGGAACAGGCACATAATCCCGCGGCAGCGGATACCGGGGAATCCCGTCGACGGTGTGGACCACGTGCTCCTCGTAACTGAAATCCAAGTAATTTCCGACGTACAGATCCAGGTCGCCGTCGCCATCCATGTCCAGGAAACACGTGCCTGCGCCGACCAACTCGCCATTCCCCACTCCGGCGGCCCGGGTTACCGCGGTGAAAGTCCCGTCGCCGTTGTTGTGGTACAGGGCGTTGGCCCCGTAGTTGTTCGCATACAAGTCGGGGAAGCCGTCGTTGTCATAGTCGCCTACGGTCACTCCCAACCCGAAACCGAGCTCGCCGATGCCAGCCGCGTCCGTGACGTCGCGGAATTGCCAATCGCCCTCGTTGCGGTAGAGGTGGTGTGTGGGAGGCACCGCGACGGTCGTCCCTCGCAACGGAGCCCCGTTCAGGAAGTAAATGTCGATCAGGCCATCGCCGTCGTAGTCGAACGTCGCCAGCCCGGCGCTCATCGCCTCGACGATGTACCGCCGGCCGCTGCTGCCATCGGTGTGGACGAAATCGATTCCCACCTGCCGGGACACATCCGTCAACTGAATTGGACCGACGCCGGTGGGGGGTGGCAGCTTGGGGGCACAGCCGGCCAACAGCAGCGCAGCAGCGCAGGCGGTCCCCACGATCGCCGGCACCCAGACCCGCAGCGCCCCAGCGCAGCGCGTGGTCGCACCCTCACCGGCGGCTGGCAGCCAGAACCTGGTCATCGGCTCCCCCTCCGTTTGGTGAACATCTTCCACGCCAGCCTCCCGCGGCCTGAGGCCGCCATCAAGTAACCGTGGTTCTCCAGAACCGGGACGTCACTTGGCATCCTGTCGCTTCGGAGCCAAAAGACGCAGACGGTGGGCAAACTCCTGGTAGTTCGAATTGCCCGGCTCTCGGGCCAGCGCCTGTTCGATGGCCTGGGCCGCACCGGCGTGATCTCCCTTTGCCTTGCGGGCCTGACTCAAGAGAAAATATTGGTCCGCGGCCGGTTCTAACTCGACCGCCCGCTGGGCGAGGCGAACCGCCTGTTCCGGCTGGAGGCCCGTCTGCAAGAAAAAGTGGGCCAAAGCGGCGTAACCCCCGGCGTCTTTCGGGGTCAAGGCGATCGCGCGGCGATAAGCCTGCTCCGCTTCCTCGCACCGGCGGAGCCTCGCGTAAGCTGCCCCGAGACTCATCTGGGTCCCCAGATTCTGCGGGGCCAGTTGGTGGATCTCTGCCAGCAGTCCGAGGGCCTGGTCCGTGCGGCTTTGCTGCTCGTACAGCCACGCCAAGACGACGCGCGGAGGGATGGCTTGAGGATCGATTTCACCAGCCCGGCGCAGCTGCTTTTCGGCAGTCTCGTAGTCTCCATAGCGGATGTAGACCTCGCCGGCTGCCGCGTAGGTCTGCGCGATGGTTTCACGGAGCCGGCCGGTATCGCTGTTGGCCTTCAGCGCCTGGCGATGCTGTTGCACCTGTTGACGCTGGAGCTCCTGGAACTTCTCCTGGTACTCGCGCGACTTTTCCTGGTCACCCAGCCGAGCGCAGGCCGCGGCCAGGACAAAGTAGGCGGTCGGATAGTCGGGACCCAGCTCGACGCCCATTTCGAGATGCTGCCGGGCCTTGTCGTACTGCTGCAGCCGCAGGTAAGCCTGGCCGAGCAACACGGAAGCGGCCATCAATCGCGGGCGGGTCCGCAAGACGCTTTCCAGCAAGGCCGCCGCCTCCGAGAACTGGCCCTGGTCGATCAGCACTTCGGCCAGACGTACCGGATGCGTGGTGGCCGCCGGTTCCTGCTGCATTGCTGCTCGGTAATGCTCGGCCGCGGCGTCCAACCGGCCCTCCTCATAGGCCACTGCGCCGAGCTGGGCATGCGCGGAGGGCCCCAGTTCAGGAGCCAACTCCAGACATCGCTCCCAGCAGTGCACGGCGTCGGCGGTTCGACCCAGACCGCGATAGAGCGTGGCCATGACCTGTAGCGATTCGCCGTCTTCGGGAAACTGCTGCAGCAGACGGTCGACCGCGTCGCCCAGTTCCCGGAGCAGCAGGGCCGAATCGGGAGCGACTTGCGCAGTCAGCTCTCCGATCGTCTTCCGCAAGCGAACACGTTCGGGGGCGAGACGAAAGCCGGAGAGCAGGTACACGAGCCCGATAGCAACGCCGAGCGCGCCACAGATCAGCCAGATCCAACGCCACCACCGCCCACGGCCACTCGGCGGAATAAAGCCGACCGCAGTCCGGGGCTTACGCTGGCGAGTCTGTCGGTGACTGTTCATGGGGGCTGCCGTGTTCGTAACCTGGCCCGTGGCTGGCGGCCTCCTCATGTTAGCCCGACACGCAAGCGAGAGTAGTTCAGACGAAACCGAAGCAGTCACCAAACCCGCACGACATCCGCAAGCGGAGTACCCAGCTTGTGGTTAATCGACCACGCAAAATGTGCCATCCTGGCGTGTTCAGTTTGGTCCTGTCAGGCCAATTGATTTGATCCCGTTTCTATTCCGCGTTGATGATGCTGTGCGCGGGTGAATTTGTCTCGTTCGACCCCGCGCCACGGGACAGCACGGATGGCAAAGCCGGGGCTCGGATGACCATCAAGGAAGGAAACCGAAGGGTATTCTCGCTGGACGATTCCGTCACCCGCCTTGGCAGAACGACCATTCTTGCTCGCCGTCCGCATTCTTCATCTGTGCCCCGGCCTTGCCATCCGTGCTACCGAAGTGAAACTGCCGCGTGTGTCTTCGCGCAACCTGATTGCAGGAGTTATTTCGGCCCTGCGCCTGAGATGACTCGAAATGTGCCCTTCCGACCCGCGTGAGGTAGACCCCCGTGATTTCGCGAACGCTCCGCGAAGCAAACCGGAATGGAACAGCATCGGATCTTCGGGAAAACACCAATTCCAGGCAAAATCAAACAGACGGAACACCCCAGTGCCGTCCTTATCCGCGTGCGGCGTAGCTTGCCCGGTTTCCGGGCTTCGCACAGTTACAGTTTGTCCGCCATTGCTTTGGCTTGGGCCTTGACGGCGGCTGCATCGGTGGCCTTTTCCAGGGCATTCAGGTCGGACAGCAGGGCGCTGCCCTTGGCGGCATCCGTCTGCTTCAATTGCTCCAGGCTCTCGCGCAAAGTCATCATGCCGCTTCCCCGCTCTCCGCTTTGAGCGATTTCTTGCAACGCGGCCTTGGCGGTGGTGGCGGCAGGGCTCACAGGCGGCTTGACGCTGGTCTTCTTCTCGCCCCCGCAACCCACGACAGCCAGAATCGTGAACAACGCGATGATTCTGAAAAAACTCACGCGCACCCCCTTCTCAAGGAAGTTCAAGAAGCTCTACCCCGCCCAGCGAAAGCTCGCATTTTCAGGCATGAGGCTAACGGATCCCAAAACCATTCATCGCTAGTATGCGTTCACTGCTTCGCCGCCCGACTTACTGCCGAGCGCTTGGTACGTCTGCAAGTTCACATTGTTGGTGATGAAGCGTACAGAACCATCCGCCATGCCATGGTTACAGCCACCGGGATGGCGGCTGCGCGCTGGCCACGCGCCATCGCTGTCCATCGAACCGCAGCCCGTACAATTCATGCAGGTTGGAAACAACCAGTTGGGCGGTGCGATGGTGTTGAAAACGCTGTGCGTAAACATGGGTGAAATCCAGTTTTGGCCACTGTGGCTCCAATGACTGGCGATCCCGCCCAAACACTGCTGACCGTAGGCAGCGAGCTGAGCATCCGTAGGATTCAGCGTGGTACCCGCCCAAGCCTGGGCGCGGACCACATCCGCGATCGAGTACGTGGCGTTGTCATTATCCCCCAATATGTTTTCGCCCACCATGATCGTGGTCGACGTGCCATCCAGGATGTCCGCATAGGTGGTCTCCACGTCGCGGCTGAAGACCCCGGGCGCCAGGCCGCTCCAAACGGCGTAGCTCGGCCCCGCGCAGACGGGATAATTGTTGTTGCCCGTGTCGGCACCGAATTTCGAAGCGATATCCGACGGGCAGCGATAGGTCGAAATCGGAGTCCGCCGTACGGTCGTGAAGAAGCCACTGGTCCAGCCAGCATTGAGATCCGTGGCCAGGTTATACTGCTGCTGGACGTCGTCCCACACCGCCTGCTGTTCGATGTACGGCAGCAGCATGGTGTGAGCGCTGAAGCCTTGCCATTGCCCGCAGGTGCCAGCCGCATTCTTACTTTGCATCGCATACCTGGGGAGCTTCCTGTAGATGTCGTGGTAGTTCTGAAACGAGAGCGCGAGTTGTTTCGCGTTGTTCCCACACTGCGTTCGCCGGGACGATTCCCGAGCCGCCTGGATGGCAGGTAAGAGTAAGGCGACGAGGATGCCAATGATGGCGATGACGACGAGGAGTTCAACTAGCGTAAAAGCCTTACGACGAAACATGTCTTGGCCCTCATGCAGATACCGGGATAGAAATATAGGATGCGAAAACAACAACGGTAGTATCGGATAGACGGAAGCGGCGTGCAATAGGGTCTCATTCGGTTGCAGCGTGCCCATCGGCGATGCCCACGAAACTCACGGGTTTCAGGGGCCGCGCAGCCTGGCGGAAGCCCACGGACCGAACCGCAGCCTTGCTCGTAACCTGGCGAAATATCGCCAGCTACCCGCGTGCAAGGCGAGTGGGCTATAATCACCAAAGCCGAGCTGGCGGTCTGCCGATTCCCGGAGAACCGGCGGAAGCCGGCCCGAACAACTGGGGGAACTGCGAATGACTGCGATTGCCAGTCCCGTCACGACGAACGCGTTGTTGCCGCACGTCGACTATCCCACCTCGGACGGAAAACCTATGGGCGAGACCGATCTGCACCGGAACGTCATGGTCGCTACCATCGAGACGCTGAAAACGTACTATGCCGGCCAGCGCGTCTACGTCTCGGGTAATCTCCTGCTGTACTATCGCCCGGGCGATAGGCGTCGCCATGTGTCGCCCGACGTCCTGGTGGTCCAGGGATTGGAACATCGCGATCGCGACAACTACTTGCTGTGGGAAGAGGGCCGGGCACCGAACATTGTGATCGAGGTCACCAGCCCGTCTACGCGAAAGGAAGACCTGCAGGACAAGTGGAGGATTTACCAGGACGAAATCAGGGTCGCCGAATACTTCTTGTTCGATCCCCGCTCGGAATACCTGAACCCCTCCCTGCAGGGCCATCGCCTGAACCGCGGTCGCTATGAGCCGATTCTGCCCGTCAGCGGGCGGCTTCCCAGCCTGGAACTGGGACTGCACCTGGAGGCCGATGGCGGCCAGTTACGATTCTACGATCTCGTTGGCCAACGCTGGTTGCCGACGCCGCCGGAAGTCCTGAAACAGAAGGATGCCGAACTGGAACGACTGCGGCAGGAATTGGCCGCGTTGAGGCGACAGGCGTAATTAGCCGAGGTTGAGGTTGGGGGGTGAATGGGGAACCACGGATGACACGGAGATCAGGAAATCCACGTGGGCCCGCCGCCCCGCGACGGGTTCTGTCAGGAAACGCCGCCCTTCCTCGCTGATGCTGCGCGTTTAGGCAAGCGGACGGAAATAATCTACCCATCGCGAGGCGGCATTGCGTCCACGTGGTCGCGTCTCTCCGAGACGCGAAACCCGGTCTCGGAGAGACCGGGCCACGTGAAGCGGGTACATTATTTCCGTCCGCTTGCCTTACGCTGCGCAATGTTTCGATCAAGGCCGGCTGAAGCCCACGGACCGAACCGCTATAATCGGCGGCTCCTGCGGTGTTCTTTCCAAAGTGCTACCGCGAACCGTTTTGAAACGCCTGGATTGCCAATGCGAATCGTTGCTCTATTTTCTGTGTTGCTGATGCTGGGCATGCTCGGCTCTCAGTTCCTGCCCCTGACGCCGGAGCCCATCCACGCCCAGGCCGGCCTGATCATCCAATTGCTGACCATGATCGGTCTGGCCTTCATCATGATCCATGTGGGCTACGAATTCGAACTCGACAAAACGAACCTGCGGCAATACGGCTGGGACGCCGTGGTCGCGGCCACGGCGGCGAGCTTGCCTTGGCTCTTCGCCAGCCTGTACCTGGTCTTCGCGATGCTGCCGTCCGACACCTGGGGCGGCCTGAGGGCTTGGCAGGAAGGGGTGCTCGTAGGACTGTTTGCGGCGCCCACCTCGGCCGGATTGCTGTTCGCCATGCTGGCTGCGGCGGGACTCAGCGGCACTTGGCTCTTCCGCAAGGCGCGGGTGTTGGCAATCTTCGACGATCTGGACACGGTGCTGTTGCTGATCCCGCTGAAGATCTTGCTGGTTGGCTGGAGCGTAGGACTAGCCGCCAGTGTAATCCTCATGCTGCTGTTGCTGTGGCTGGCGTACCAGTTCCTGCATCGCTGGGCGATCCCGGTCACCTGGTGTTGGGTGCTGAGCTATGCGGTTCTGACCGCCTTGGTGTGCGAAGCCGCCTACCTGGGCAGCCAGTGGCTGCTGCAGGAGCCGGTGCATGTCGAAGTGCTACTGCCTGCGTTTGTGCTGGGCTGCCTGATGCGTTGGCCGACGGGTGCGAATCCGCACGGCGACGACCAGCGCGAGGGACACCAGGAAGGACCGGAGCACCCGGTGGAGCAGCGCGTCGCGACCATCGTTTCCGCGGCGTTCATGATCTTGGTGGGATTGAGCATGCCGCCCATGTTCGGGCAGCACCAAGCCCCCGAAGCGTTTGCGATCCAGGATCCTGCCGCGACACTTTCGGGCAGCCTGCCGTTTCCCGGCTGGGGCCCGATCGCCGTGCATGTCCTGGTGCTGACCGTCCTGATCAATTTCGGCAAAATGTTCCCGTTGTTGTGCTACCGCCGAGAGGTCCGCGTCAAGGAGCGGCTGGCCCTGTCGATCGGGCTGTGGCCGCGCGGCGAGGTCGGTGCTGGCGTGTTGCTCTTGAGCTTGAGTTACGGGATTGGCGGTCCGCTGGTGACTGTCGGAGTCCTCTGCTTAGCCATGAACCTCGTGCTCACCGGCGCGTTCATTGGGGCCGTCAAGAAACTGCTCGCGTAGTGGCCTTCCATCTTAACCCGACGCGTAAGCGAGGAACTGTGGTTACTGGTGGGGCCATCCTCGCTTACGTGTCGGGTTACGATACCTGCCAGCCAACCCTTGTTCTTGCGCACTTGCCATTGGTGCATCGTCGCCAGCGGCCAGCGGCGATTTCCAGCCTTGGCCAATGCTTTCCGAACGCCGATAGCGCGACATGGCCTTCGCTTCGCCCACACGGTGCATCGGCGCTGCGCTTGATGCACCCTACGGCCAGATCGCCGTGAATCGAGAGAGTTATTTCTTCGGTTTCTTGGCGGTCTTTCGGCGGGGCTTGGTGGTGGGGGCCTTATCGGCCCGTTCGGCCAACAGCTGCAACGCCTGTTCGAGTGTCAGGTCGCTGGCTGCCAAGCCCTTGGGCAACGAGGCGTTCGTCTGGCCATCATTCACATAGGGACCGTAACGGCCTTCGAGCAACTTGACAGGCTGTTGCGTCACGGGCGAGGCCGCAAAGACGCGCAGCGGTTCTTTCTTGGGTGCGCCGCCCGCCCCGCGTCCCCGCGTCTTCGGCTGCGCCAACAAGGCCAACGCCTGGCTCAGCGTAACCTCCAACGGCGAGAGTTCGTCGGGCAGCGAGCGCGTCTCCGCCCCACCCTTGACATAGGGACCGTAGCGGCCATTTTGGGCGACCACGGGTTCCCGGGTTTCGGGATGCTCGCCCAGCGTGCGTGGCAGCGTCAGCAGCTGCAGCGCCGTGGCTAAATTGACCCCCGCCGGATCCATGCCTTTGAGCAGCGAGGCATTCTTGGGCTTCTCCGGATCGTCGGGCGTTCCCAGCTGCACGTAGGGACCAAAGCGGCCGGTTCTCAGGAACACCGGCTTGTGCGTGTCGGGACAGATGCCCAGCGGCTCCTCCTCCTGCTTGCCGCGGTCCAGCAGTTCGATTGCCAGTGCCAACGTCAGTTCGTCGGGCGGCATGTTCTCCGGGAGGCTGGCTCGGCGGTCACCCTGCTCCAGGAAAGGCCCAAACTTGCCCACGCGCAGATAGACTTCCTCCGTGGATTGGCCCTCGCTTGGCCGGCCCAACGCGAATCGGCTCACCTCGCGGGCGTCGATCTCCTTGATTTTGTCCTGCACTCGCTGTTTGAGGCCGGGCGAGTCCTGGCCAAAGAAGAATTTCCGCAGGTACTCCAGATGCCCGGCCTCGTGCCGGCTGATCGCATCCAGAAAGTCCTCCATCTGGGCCGTGAAGTCATAGTCGACCAGGTCCGGCAGGTGATCCTCCAGCAGCCGCACAACCGAAAACGCCATCCACGACGGGACCAAGGCGTTACCTTTCTTGAAGACATATTCGCGGGCCTGAATAGTATCCAGAATGGAAGCGTAAGTGCTGGGGCGGCCGATGCCCATGTCTTCCAGCGCCTGCGTCAGCGAGGCTTCGCTGTACCTGGCCGGCGGTTGCGTGGCGTGGATCTTGCCCTCCAGGTCGCGACAGGCGACCGGCTGCTGCAGCGAGACTTGAGGCAGCAGTATTTCCTTGTCCGCCAAATCGCCCTCGGGATCGTCCGAACCCTCCACGTAGGCGCGCAGGAATCCGGGAAAGTCGATCGTCTTGCCGCTGACTTGGAACACGGCCCCCTCGCCGGCGAGGGTGATCGTGGTGCGATGGCCGCGCGCGTCGGTCATCTGGCTGGCGATCGTCCGCTTCCAGATCAGGTCGAACAGCCGGAATTGCTCCGGGTTCAATTCGTGGCGGACGGCTTCCGGCAGCTTGAACGGATGGCCGGCCGGGCGGATGGCTTCGTGAGCTTCCTGGGCATTCTTCACCTTCGTACTGTACACCCGCGGACTGTCCGGCAGGTACTGCTCACCGTATTCCGACCGCACGAGATCGCGGGCAGCGTCGACGGCGACTTTGGCCAAGGTCGTGGAATCCGTACGCATGTAGGTAATGTAGCCGTTCTCGTACAGGCTTTGCGCGACCGTCATCGTTTTGCGCGCCGTGAAGCCCAGTTTCCGGTTGGCTTCCTGCTGCATCGTGCTGGTCGTGAAGGGCGGAGACGGACGTGTGGTGTACGGCCGATTCTCCAACGCCGTGATGTGGAACGGCGTGTTCTGCAGCCGCTCGGCCAACGCCGTCGCCTGGGCCTCGTTCAGCAGCGCCAGGCTCAGATCCTTGATTTGGCCGGTCTTGGCGTCGAAATCCTTCCCGCTCGGCACACGGCGGCCATCGACCGAGCTCAACGTGGCCTCGAATTCCGAGCCGTCCGCCGTGGCAAACGTGCCCAGCAGATCCCAATAAGTCGCGGAGACGAACGCCCGGCGTTCCCGCTCGCGCTGGACGATCAACCGTACCGCCACGCTTTGCACGCGCCCCGCCGACAGACGCGGCCCGATCTTGCGCCACAGCAGCGGAGAAACCTCGTAGCCAAACAGGCGGTCGAGAATCCGGCGGGTTTCCTGAGCCTTGACCAGACCCTCGTCGATAGAGCGTGGATGAGCGAGCGCCTCGCGAATGGCCTCCTCGGTGATTTCGTGAAACACCAAGCGATGCACCGGCACCTTGGGCTTCAACACCTCGCACAAGTGCCAACTGATCGCCTCACCCTCGCGGTCTTCATCCGTGGCCAGATACAAGTCTTTGGCTTCTTTCAGGGCGCTCCGCAGCTTTGCGACCTGCTTTTTGCGATCGGCCGACACGACGTAGATCGGCGTGAAATCCTGCTCGACATCGACGCCCAGGTAGGCCCAGTCCTTGTCCTTGTACTCATCGGGCACCTCTTTGGCGCCTTGCGGCAAATCGCGAATGTGCCCGATGCTGGCTTCGACGGTGAAGTCTTTGCCCAGGAATTTTCCGATCGTGCGCGCTTTCGCCGGCGATTCGACGATCACGAGTGATTTGCCGCTCTTGGGTGCCTTGGTCTTAGCCATGTGTCCGCCGCGTTAAAGGACAAGTTGATCGCAGCTTCTGCTGCGATAGGGACGGTGGATTCTATGCGGGACAACCGTTTTGCGTAACTCCCGTCAATGCCAGGAACACGAATTTCGCAGGCTACCTAGTCACGCGATCTTGCCCATTTGATGCCTCGGCCGCGTTTCGACCATCCTGGAAGGCCCTGTTTCAGCTCGTGCCGGAACGTCGGCGCAGGAACGGGTTCGTAGCGGAAGTCGTGAAACTTCTGACGTTTCGCGCATCTAGCGGCCCGAATTCTCACGAATTCGGCTACGACGTTTCTCGTCCGTTCTTCGGTCTTCCGCAAACCCGTTCCTGCGCCGCCGGAACGTCGGCAAGTCTTTTTGGGATTGTATTTACGTCATTTCGCCATACAATCTGCGATCTTACGGTCCGACGCTAGTGGCGGACCGGCATCCCCATAACACGCCGCAAATCAACCTGTCAAGGGTGGTTTGGGTCGTGGTGGCCAATTCCCGCTGATTGGATTGAGGAAGGTTTTCGATGCATAGCCCGTTTTCCCTGCTCCGCAAACATCAAAAACTCCTGCTCGCCTTCTTCGGCGTGCTGATCATGATCACGTTTGTCGTGGGGGACATTGTGCAGCGCTACCAGACGCGGACCATGCGCAACCGCAAGGAACAATCCGTGGCGACATGGCGAGGCGGTACGATCGGCGAACCCGAGTTGATGACGATGCGCAATCAGCACGCCCTAGCGATTCGCTTCCTGGATCAACTTGTCAAGCGGACCGAAGAGGCCAAGGGCACGCCGAAAGGGCCGGGAGTCACACGCGACCAGAACGGCACGATCCGTGATCCAGGCATTCCGCGCTCCTTTGCAGAGGAGGACTTGGTGCGGACGGAACTATTGGCGGAGAAGGCCAAAGAACTGGGGATTGTGGTCAGCGATACGGCGATCTTTGAATTCCTGGATCAGTTGAGCGATGACGTGATTCCCCGCAAGGAATTCGGGCCGATTCTTCGGGAAGCGACGAACAAACAAATGGTGCAACAGCACCTGTTCGAACAGCTGCGCAAAGAGCTGATGGCGCAGAACGTGCGCATGCTTGCCAGCAGCGGTATGCTCGCCATGACACCGGGAGTTGCCTGGGATTACTACAACCGGTTGAATCGACGCGTCAAGGCGGAAGTCCTGCCGCTGAAAGTGGCGGATTTCACGGACAAGACCGAAAAAGTTGCGGCTCTCCCGTCCGACACCGAGGTCCAGCGGCTGTACGACAAAGGCAAGGATCGCTTTCCTGATCCCAATTCGCCAGAGCCCGGCTTCAAACGTCGCCAACGCATCGCTTTCCAGTACGTGAAAACTGAATTCGACAAGTTTCTCCAAGAAGAAATGGCCCATGTGACCGACGAGCAGGTCGCAAAGTACTACGAGGAAAACAAGAAGGACTTCACGGCTCCCGAATTGCCACCAGCCGACGATAAGAAGGAAGTATCCAAGGAAGAAGGGGCCAAGCCGGAGACCAAGCTAGACGCTAAGCCGGAAGCGAAGCCGGAAGTGAAACCAGAAGTGAAACCGGAAGCGAAGCCGGAAGCCAAACCGGAAGCGAAGCCGGAAGCCAAACCGGAAGTGAAACCGGAAGCTAAGCCGGAAGCCAAACCGGAAGTGAAACCGGAAGTGAAACCAGAAGCTAAGCCGGAAGAAAAAACAGACGCTAAACCCGATGCCAAGCCTGCCGACAGTTCAGGTCTGTTGTCGAGCCAGGAGTCCTTCTTCGTCAGTTTGAATGCGGATGAACCCAGCGCGGGAGGCACAGCGAAGCCGGCGGCTGACCAGCCGACGGACGCCGCGGCCAAACCCGAACAGCCGTCAGCGGTTGCAAAACCTGAGGAAGCCAAGAACAAGGACAGTACCGCAGCCAAAACGCCCACCGCGGAGCAAAAGAAAGACACGTCGGCACCGGCGGAGACCGAAAAGAAGCCAGTAGTGAAGCCTGAAGAAGAACCTGAAGAAAAACCCGGCGCGGCCTCGAAGGCCGAGGTCAAGCCGGTCAAGTACAAGCCGCTGGCCGAAGTGGCCGATCAAATCCGCCGCAAACTGGCCCAGCCGGGCGCCGAGGAGAAGAAGAACCAGGCCCTGAAGACAGTGCAACGCGAAATCGACGCGTATTACCGTGAGCGTGCCCGGTGGGTGGCGCGCGCTAAATCGGACGACGAGGCCCAGGAACCGACCGCTGTCGACTATGTGGCGCTCGCGGAGAAAAGCGGACTCGTCGCGGGCGACACGCCCTTGGTAGACGAACTGCAGGTCGCCGACTACGAATTGGGGAAAGCCTACACCTTCTCCTTTGTCAACCGCCAAGTCCAGACCATCCCGTTTGCACGCCAGGCCTATACGGAGGGCGTGCCGCTCTACAAACCCGACAGTATTCGTTCCTTCATGGTCGACATGGAGTTCCTGTATTGGAAGGTGAAGGAAGAGAAGCCCTATGTGCCGGAACTGAAGGACATCCGCGAGGAAGTGATCGCCGCCTGGAAGTTAGGCCGAGCGGTAGCCGTCGCCAAGGAAGCGGCGGAGAAATTGGCCAAGCAGGCCGAGGGCGCCAGGCCGCTGAAGGATTCGCTCAAAGAGCCGCTTGCCAAGCAAGTGGTCGAGACGAACGAGTTCAGTTGGATGACCCACGGCAGCACGCCCATGGGTTCCGGGGCGCCGTACCTGAGCTCCGTTACGGGCGTCGACACGCCTGGGCCGGAGTTCATGGAAGCCGTGTACGCATTGAAACCGAATCAGGTGGGCGTAGCGATCAATCGGCCGAAGACGATGGTCTACGTGGTGCGTCTGGTCAGCGACACACCGCCCGAAGAGCAACGCAAGAAGCAGTTCCTGGATACCGGGGTCACGTACGAGACGTTCTACATGGGGGCCATGGATCGCCAGCAGATTCTCGAACAGTGGTATCTTGATTTGGACAAAGAACTGGGACTGCAGTGGACTCGCCCGCCGCAGCAATTCACGGCGTCGGACTACTGACGGCAGGTGGGCGTAGGGTGGGCTGCGCCCACCCGCTTCTGTAAACGTGCCAGGTGATGACGGCGGGGTGAATGCCGTAGGATGGATCTCCAGATCCGTCCCCGTCCCGATCGGACGGATCTGGAGATCCATCCTACTGGGCTACGATTCCGCCGCGTTATTCGCCCCACCTCTGGTTCCCACGCTCTGCGTGGGAACCCCTACTTTCGACGCTCTGCGTCACAAGCTGGGACGCGGAGCGTCCGGACCTGCGTTCCCACGCAGAGCGTGGGAACGAGGGGAGTTGCACCGCTTTGCAGGGTGGGCGAAGCCCGTCGCCGAATGCGTTCGTCTGGTGGGCACAGCCCACCATACCCAACAACGGAATACCGCCTGTCGCTGTCCGTCTGCAAAGCCCGATCCAGCACGGCTGCGACCACGGCGGGAATCGCCGGGTTGCGCTGCCGGATGGGGATCGCGTCATCGTTCAAAATCACCAAGATGGGATCTCGGTCCGAACTACTGTCTCGAGGCGTACAGCCGGTCAGTAACCTGTAGAAGGTCGCGGCGATGCTCCAGATGTCGCTCGTCGGCTTGACGTACTTGAAGTCCGTCAGTTGTTCGCGGGGCATGTACGGCAGGGTTCCTCCGCCCGTCCCCGTGGTCGTCATTCCTGAACAGCCGGCATTGGCGTAGGTCTTCGCCAGCCCGAAATCCGCGAGCTTGGCAAGCCACCGGCCCTGATATGGTTGCAAGAGGATGTTCTGGGGCTTCAGATCGCGGTGGACTACCCCCTGGGCGTGTGCGTACTCAAGGCCCTTCAGGCACTGAAGCATCAGCGGCGTTGCGGTCCGTAGCGGCAACTGGCCGCCTTGCTTTTTCAGCAGCACGTCCAGACTTCCCCCGGAGCAGTACTCCATCACCAAGAACACGGTCTCCTCCGCCACGCCATGATCCAGGAGCCGCACCAGATGCGTGTGATGCAGCGAGCGAATGACTTGAATCTCCCGTTCAAATCGCTCCCTTGCACCCGGGGCCAGGCGTCCCGGACAGCGAGCGACCTTGACGGCTACGGGCAAAGCGTCACTCACCCGATCTGCCCTGTACACGCAGCCCATGCCGCCGCGGCCGAGTTCCTCGCCCAGGTTGTAGCCCTCGAGCTTCGGCCGCTCCTCGAACAAGTCCGACGAATCAGCGGCCAGCGCCCCGTGCAGCCGAGCGAACAGCAAGCTGGATTGGCAGGCGCCGCAGACACGCACCGTCGGCACGGGGAGATCTTTTTCGTCCAGTTGCCGGCCGCACCTTTCGCAACAGACCGGCGTTTCGGCAGAACCCGCGGCACCACGGACGGTGGCATCGAGCGCCCGGCAGTCAGGACACCGGCGAATCCCACCGGGCGTCGTCGAAGGCTCGACCGGCTCGTCCGTGATTTCGCTGCCGCAAGCCTCGCAACGCCGCACGGGGACAATCTGCATCTGCATGGTTGTGCGGCCGACCTGGATCTCGTCGGCGTCGTGCAAGTCGATTTCGGCCATCGCGCCTTCGGCCGATTCCGGCGGAACGTCCTCCGAGTCGCGTCCGCCGTACTTCACGCCGTTGACACACGTCCCATTCCGGCTTCCCAAATCACGCAGCCGTACCTGCGGCGGGTTGACCTCGAGCAGGAAGTGATGCCGCGAAACACGCGGGTCTCCGGGCAACTTGGCATGACAGCTCTTGTGCCTTCCGAACAGGAACGTATCGTGCTCGACAAAAGTGAACACTTGTCCCTCGATCGGTCCCGAGAGTACCTTGATGACGACTTTCGCGAACATAGGGACGCCTTCGTCAGACGGTCAAGAACCGGCTGGCGTAATCGGACCGGCTCGCCGCGGCGAGAACGGTGTACACGGCACTGTCTGGCTGCCCTACTTTGGCCGTTCCGCCGTTACGCGTCAAGATGCCCCCTGCCGCCCGCGGGCGGAATTCCTGAGCGTAGCATAGCTCTCCAGAGCCGTGCCTGTGCGACTCCTTCGTGGCAAGCCGCTCCCGATACTGCCCGGCACTGGAGAGCAAGGCTACGAAATGCGCGCAAGAAAGCGATGGATAGCGAGTTAACGATCTAGGGCACCGATTCGCCGAACGACGTTCCAGGGCCTTGATCGTAACCTTGCGAAATGCTGGCAGCCGCTGGAACGTGGGGCACGTTTCCAACGTACCTTGCGACCATGACTGGCAGCAATACGGCACGTTGGAAACGCACGTTGGAAACGTACCCTACATCCGCAAGGTTACGATCGAGGCCTGCGTTGTCTAGCCGTCCAATCTGCTTCACCAACCGCACAAGCGGCCTGTCGATTTAATGTAGGGTGGGCTGCGCCCACCAACCACAGCCGCTTGTGGTGGGCACAGCCCACCCTACGCCTGGTGCCGTCGCCGATTCAATCGACAGGCCGCAAGGCGGTTGGGGTCGAAGTCAGACAGTCCCCTTAGTCCGTCTCGCGTTCGGGGATGCCCAGCACCCTCTGCTATTGGTAAGATGGACGGTTCGTGTTTCAGCGTTTGTTGTGCGGAGCTAAACAATGAGCCTGTCGCTGATGGATGCGTTGGCGGAAGTCGACTTGGCACCCGGCCAAACATATCGGTGTGTTGTCAACGGGTGTCGCGTGGTGCTGCAGGTTCTTCCCGAATCTTCGCTGGCCTCGTGGCCGCCGTCCGGCGACGCGGACGTCCCGCTCGACGACCCGTTTGAGCACCCGTTCCCGGAACCAACCCTGCGGACCAAGGTTTCGCTGGGGAACCTGCCCCTGCCCGAGCCACTCGAATTGGCGCCCGAAGACTACGAGGAGCCGTCCGCATGATCTTCGATTCGCCACCGCCCGACGCTCCCGTCGACCAGGGCGACATCATCGACGGCTGTCCGCTGCAGCACCTTGCCACCTTTGATGTTACGGACCTGCTCGCCGAACGTGCACCGGACTCGGTCGTTTCAACGTACAGCCGAGTCCTCGTCCTAACCCAAACCTGCGACTTGGCCCAGAAGAAGAGTTCTGTGGTCTTGGTCGCAGCGGTTCGTGTAGCCGCGGACATGGTGCGGCAAGGCATACTCAAGGCCATTGATGTGCAAGGGCCAATCCGCGGCGGCCGAGTGTTCGGATGGTACTACCTGCCCAGAGTCGAAGCCTGCGGTTTACCTGAATCGGTGGTTGACCTTCGACAGATTCACACGATTCGTCGCGACTTGCTCACTGCTCTCTGCCTTCACGGCAAGCGACGTGGGCGAATTCGACCACTGTATCGCGAGCACTTGGCCAGGCATTTTGCGGAGACGTACGCTCGAATTGGATTGCCGCAACCATACGAGACGCGACCACAGTAGCGCATGGGGCAACGTTTTTCTGAATTCCCGTCTGCAGATTCTACGCTCGTTGCCGGATGTCTGGCGGCGAGTTCGACTCCAGACAACAGGTTCGATGTCAGGTCCAGTGACGATGGCGGCAGCCAAGCTCGACGAATACATCCGCGGTCTGACCGCGGGGGGCCTGATGACCGCGGAGGCCGTCCAGGCGTTTATCGACGGTCTGCCGATGGACGAGCGGCCGCAGGACGGCAAGCGGTTAGCCGAGCAGTTGGTGCGTCACAATCGGCTGACGGCGTTCCAGGCTCAAGCGGTCTACCACGGCAAAGGCGACGGGCTGGTGCTCGGCAACTACGTGCTGTTGGACAAGATCGGCCAGGGCGGCATGGGGATGGTGTTCAAAGCCCAGCACCGCCTGATGGGCCGTGTGGTGGCATTGAAGGTACTGCCAACGCGTCTGACCAAGACCCCGGAGGGCCTGCGGCGGTTTCATCGCGAGGTCCGCGCGGCGGCGGCACTGAACCACCCGAATATCGTGACCGCGTTCGATGCCGACGAGGTGCGCACTATTCGCTTCCTGGTGATGGAGTACGTGGAGGGCACGGATCTGTCCGCGCTGGTCAAGAGCACCGGGCCGCTGCCGGTCCGCCGGGCGGTAGGCTACTTGCTGCAAGTGGCGCGCGCGTTGGAATACGCGCACTCCGAAGGCATCATCCACCGGGACATCAAGCCGTCGAATCTGTTGTTGGATCGTAAGGGGAACGTCAAGGTCTTGGACTTGGGCCTGGCCCGCATCGCGGAGGAGCAAGGGGCGGCCGGGACGGATTCGAGTCTACTGGATTTGACCAAGACGGGGATGGTGCTGGGGACCGTGGACTATATGCCGCCGGAGCAGGCCTTGGGCACGAAGAGCGTGGACGGGCGGTCGGATATCTACAGCCTGGGGATTTCGCTGTACTACCTGCTGACCGGCCGGGTGCCGTACGAGGGCAGCACGATGTTGGCCCGCTTTCTGGCTCAGCGGGAGCAGGAGATCCCGTCGCTGCAGACCGCGGTTTCCGGGGCTTCGGACCAGTTGGACGGCGTGTTTCGGAAGATGGTGGCGAAGGCCGCGGACGATCGTTATGCGACGATGACGGAGGTCGTCGCGGCCTTGGAAGCCTGCCTCGCCGTGTCGCCCGCAGAATCAGAGACGAGTTCCGCGTTCCAGCCCGACTCGGCGTGGCTGGAAGTGCTGCAGGCGATCAGCGGGGCATCGCCCGCAGCGGTCGCAGCACCGGCAGCGCTGCCGGTATTGTTCGAGTCGCCTCCGCTCGTTCAGGTATCCGAACCAGCGTCTGTCACTGAATCGCAGGCGTACGCTGAGACGCGTCAGAGCACCAGGTCGAGGATCGCCGAGTTGCTGGCCAAGTCGCCCGCCCCGCCCTGGGTGACCGTGAGCGGCGGCGTGCTGGTGGCTCTCGTCATCGTGGTGATGTGGTTGAGGGGGACCAGCCCGCAGGTGGCGAGCAACCCACCGTCCTCTCCCCAGCAGCTTCTACCGCAGCCCAAGCCCACACCAGAATCCTCCGCCAAGCCTGGTCAGGAATCGACGGGCGAACCGCCAACTTTGCCCCCCGCGATCGACAGCCACCAGCGGTCGCAGCCCAATCCGGCGAACCCTCCGTCCGCGGAGAGCGGCAAGCAGGTCCCCGCGGAGCTCACCGAGAAGTCCGACGCCCGAGTCACGTCTGGCGCCTCCCAAGAAATAGCCAGCCAACCGAAACCCGCGTTTGGGGTGCCAGAGCCAACGCCGTCCGAGAAAGGCCCGAAGTCCCCGCCGGCGCCAGAGAAGAAACCGCCGATGACTGATAACCCGCCGACGAAGCCACCGTTCGAGGCCGCCGCCAAGCCGGAAACCGCGGTGGGCGGTGGCGCGAAGCCGAACCAGCCTCCGTCCGTTTCCGCCAAGAAGCCCACGGCAGACGTCATCGCGGTGCTGCCGCCGGAACTGAGCCGTGAGCTGTTGGCCAACATTAGAGAGGTTTCACTGGAACTCAAATGGGACCAGAAGACGGTCCCGCCCCCGATCGCCCAGGCGGTTCAGCGAGTGATGGAAGATGCGTTGAACTTGCCCGCCCTGGGCCTTAAGGTCGATAGCAATGCCCCCGCCAAGATGCGTGCCAACCTCACGGCCAGTCGCGAAAACGAGTTCGTCGTGTTCCGCTTGTCGGCGGAATTACAGTGCCCCGAGAGCGACGGGAAGACCGTCACGGTGTGGTCCCAAGAACAGGAAGTCGGCAAGTTCACGCAGCGCGCTTTCCACAGTGCCGCGACGATGGTGCGGGGCAAGGTCACGGAGTTCATGCAGCGTTTCCAACGCGACTACAGGAGGGCGGGGACCGCCAAGCGAGGCTGAGAACCCGCCGCGGTGCGAGCTTCCTCCCACGCCACTTTCACGTGCCGAATCGCCGTGCGTTAGGCCAAGTCGGCTGGCGTCAAACCAGCCGTCGTCCTCCGACGGGTGATCTTGCGCGCCAGGGATGCAGCGTGGGTGTCCCAGAGAACCCGGTACTTGCCCAATGCTCCGCCAGCTCGTCCCCCAATCAGACGCAGGTATCCGCCTTGATCATAACGTTGCGAAATGCTAGCAGTGTCGTGATCGCCCCCGAGAAGCTCCCGACGTAAGTCGGTGGGAGTGTTCCCGCCCTGTGCCTAACCCGGAGCCCCATATCCGACCGGCCCGACTCGTCGGGAGCTTCTCGGACGGGACCAGCTAGCAGTGACGGCATTTCGCAGTGTTACGATCAACGCCAGAATCATCGCTCCACCGACGCAAGGTCGGCGGGGGCGGAAGCACTTGTCCAACAGCCTGTGACATCGCTCCTTCGAAGCCAAGTGGCACTGTACAATTAGTCCGTCTCGTGCTCGGGGATGCCCAGGTCCCTCTGCTGTTGGTAAGCTGAACGGTCCGCGTTTCAGCGTTTGTTGTGCGGAGCGAAACTAGGAGCCTGTCGCTGATGGATGCGTTGGCAGATGTCGACTTGGCGCCCGGCCAAACGTACCTGGCGCAAACTCAAAGGCGTGGCGACTGTCCGTCTGGTAAGTGGCCGCGTCCGCCGTGCGGAGGTGCATTGGTACGAGTCGCATGTGTAGGCGAGAAGGGCTTCAAGATCAAGCGTTTCTTGGATGACGGACCTCTGGGGCGAAAGAAGCGAACACCGCAATTCGTGTTATGCATCCGGAACGAGCGATGCGACGACTTGGAACTCCGCAAGGTGTACCAAGTGCTCCCCGACGCGTCCGCCACGGAAGAAGGATACCTGCGGGTGATTGACGAATCGGGCGAGGATTACCTCTACCCGGCGGACGGCTTTTTGCCGATCGCGTTGCCTGACGCGGTCGCGGAGGAGTTGGCCGTTCCTGTGTAACCTCTCTGTTGCTCATGCGGTAACGATTCTCTGAATGCCCGTCTGCGGGACGTAGCAACGGTGGCCGAAATAGCTTCCCGGTTTCCGGCGCGGGCCAAGGGGGCGGCACCGCGGACGAATCGAGTAGCACGGATGGCAAAGCCGGGGCGCGGATGAAGACCCCAGAATCTTCACGAATTATCCGACACCACATTGCTCATCCGTGCCCCGGCTTTGCCATCCGTGCTAGTTTTGGGTTGGGGGCTTCGGGCGTCCACTCAACCCGTCGAGCATCGCAGGGTGGAAGGTCATGGTGAAAGATCCGGGTCCCACCATGTTGGGCCTCGAACCGTTCTGGGAGATCCGGAAGTTATTTCGGACTTGGGCTTTGCCACACAGATCGGCCTTTGCCCGAAACAGACTCCCGACCCCGTGTCAGCAGCCTGCACGATGGATCAATGCGGCACGCCGGTGTACAGGCTGTACACGATCACCGCCAGCATGGCCAGGCTCAGCCAGCGCTCGGACCCGTCACCATTGAATCCGACCACCCAGAGTCCCAACGAGAACGCGACCGTGCCGAGCCAGAACACGGTGGCCCGCCAGAAGCCCCAGATCTTGTTGTTCGGCCCGGCGTCCCGCACGGCGTTGCTCGCGACGCGCCATTTCCCGTCGCGGAGTTCCGCCCGTTCCGCTTTCTTGGTCTCCTCCAAGGTGCTGAGTTGCTTGTCCAAGCTCTCTACCGACTTCTCGTCGGCGGGCATCTGGGGTTTGTGATCCTGCGCCTGCTGCCGCTGCTGCTCCAAGGCCGCTTTCTCGGCATCCCACTCGTCCTGGAAGCGACTCTCGGCCACGACGGCCTTGGCCTGCAGCCGTTCCGCATAGTGCGTGGCCACCGCATCGCAACCGCGGGACAAGAGCACCAACATGAAACCCGTCAGCAACAGCGGTTGCCCCAGGAAGTTGACGTGCTGGAACAGCTGCAGCGGTTTGCTGAAGGCAAACGCGTGGTACGATTCGCGCTGGGCCGGCGCGGCTGGCGTCGCGAACGTCGCCGGGGCGACAGCTGCGGGTTTGGCCGCGGGGGTCGTCGCCTGTGCAGGCCGCTTCTCGGCCGGGCCGGGACTGGCGGCGTCGGCGGATCGGGATCCCAGCTCCTTGTCGAATAGCCCCGGTACTTGCCCAGCCGGCAGCCAGTCGTTCAGACCTTCTTTCCAGACCAGATCGTTGCGGGACAGATTTCCGGTCCCGATCAGCGTCCGGAGTTGGGCCTCCGTCACGGGACCGCGTTCCTCTTCGTCGATGGCAAAGTACCAGATTGCGTCAGCCATACCGCTTTCCAACCCGCTTGTGAACCTGTCTCGCTGCGCGACGCTTGCCCGCTGGACCCAGGGAGACGAAGGCGTGTCGGCCGCAATTATCATCGACGCCGCGTTTGGAAACAAGCAGCGTGGCCGCCCAGATTCCGCACGATTTCGGCGATGGCTGGTTGTGCGATCGCCTTGCAGTGATTACTTTTGTTCTGTTTATTAGTGGCGCTCAGTCGCCAACCGAAACTTTGCGGCACGAGGATAGCGTTATGAAGGTGGCAGTCCTCCAAGAATCCTTTCCGGGCGAACGTCGCGTTGCGCTAGTACCCGCCCATATCCCGCAACTCACCAAGGCCGGGCTGGAAGTCGTGGTCGAGAAGGGCGCTGGTGTGGCGGCTGGCTTCTCCGACGCCCACTACACGGAGAAAGGCGCCCACGTCGTTGGTGGCCGTGCCGAGGCACTGGCCGCCGACGTGATCCTGCAGGTCCGCAGCCTGGGTGCCAATCCGGAACACGGGCGAGCCGACCTGGCCCAGGTGAAGTCCGGCCAAGTGGTCATCGGCATGTGCGATCCCTTGGGGACGCCTGCGGCGACGCAGGACATCGCCCAGACCGGAGCGACAGTCTTTGCTCTGGAACTGGTGCCGCGGATCACCCGGGCGCAGAGCATGGACATCCTGTCCTCAATGGCCAGCCTGGCCGGTTATCGCGCCGTCTTGCTGGCGGCCCTCGAGCTGCCCAAAATCATGCCCATGATGATGACTGCCGCCGGTACGCTGACGGCTGCCCGTGTATTTGTGATCGGCGCGGGCGTGGCGGGACTGCAAGCCATCGCTACTGCCAAACGCCTGGGCGGCTCTGTCCGGGCCTACGATGTTCGCCCCGCCTGCCGCGAGCAGGTCGAGAGCTTGGGTGCCCGGTTTGTGGAACTCGAGCTGGAAGCCGGCGCCTCCGAGGACAAGGGCGGCTATGCCAAGCAGATGGACGAGGAGTTCTACAATAAGCAGCGCGCGCTGCTGGCCCGGGTGGTTGCCGAAAGCGATATCGTTATCACCACCGCCTTTGTGCCTGGCAAACCAGCGCCCCTGCTGATCACGCGCACCGCGGTCGAAGGCATGGACGCCGGCGGCGTGATTATCGACTTGGCGGCTGAACGGGGTGGTAACTGCGAAGTGACGAAACCGAATGAGCGAGTGATGCATAACGGCGTGACGGTCCTGGGGCCGACGAATTTGCCCGCCGACGTGCCGCACCACGCCAGCCAGATGTTCAGCCAGAACGTGACACGGTTCCTGCTGAACATGATCAAGGAAGGCCGGCTGCAACTCGACATGGAAGATCAGATCGTGCGGGAGACATTAACCGCACGCGAAGGCAAGGTGGTCCATCCGCGAGTCCGCGAGTTGCTCGGTTTGCCCCCCTTACTAGCACCTGAACTCGTCCTCGCGCCCCAGGCTTAGGCACGGGCGAAAAACAACTCCCTCGCCCCGGTACTCCGGGGAGAGGGTTGGGGTGACAGGCCGAACAGCAGATGCCGAAGTTATTTTTCAAGCGTTCCTTTGAGCGTCAGACGGTCAACGGAAGAACCGATTTCCTGTAACGTCCTGCGAGGTGTTTCCTATGCAGCCATCAGCAAGAACGATTGCGTTGACGATCGGGGCTTGGCTCGTGTGCCTAGCCAGCCAACAGGTTTTGTCCGCTGCGGGCGCGGAGTCGGCCATTACGGTGACAGCGCCCGTGAAAGCCCCTAAAGACGCGGCGTCGATACAGATCGCAAAGCCGGACGAGGCCCCGGTTGCCAAGGCGGTGCCCGAAGTCGACACCGCAGCGCCGGCCCGAACAGAGACCACGGAAACCGCGAAGGCATCCCACGCGGAGGGGAAAGGCAGTGCGGGTTTCCCCGTGATCAATTCGATCTACATCCTGATGCTGGCAGGATTCGTGGGGTTCGAAGTCATCGGGCGCGTCTCGCCCCTGCTGCATACGCCCCTGATGTCGGCCACCAACGCCATCTCCGGCATCTCGCTGGTGGGGTCCGTGGTGGCGGCGGGCAGCGGAGAGCTCGGCACCGTTAGCCATGTATTGGGCTTCATCGCCGTGACTGCGGCCACCATCAACGTGGTCGGCGGTTTCATGATTACCGACCGCATGTTGAGAATGTTCAAGCTGCGAGGAAAAGAGCAACATGGGTAAAGAACAGATACTCCAAGTCCTGTATCTCGCCGCCTGCGCCCTGTTTATTCTGGGTCTGAAGGCGCTGAGTTCCCCGAAAACGGCGCGACGCGGCATGAATATGGCCGCGCTGGGCATGCTGCTGGCCGTGGTCGGCACGTTGTTTCATCGCGAAATCGTCTCCATGGAGGCCGGCACCTACCGGTGGATCATCGCCGGCTTCATCATCGGTTCGCTGATCGGCGGAGCGATGGCGATCTTCATGCCGATGACGGCGATGCCCCAACGAATCGCCATGTCACACGCCTTCGGCGCGTTGGCGGCGGTGTTGGTCGGCATCGTCGAGTTCCATCGTGAGGGCGGGCACTTCACCCGCGGTATGATGGGCGCAATCGGATTCGAAGTCCTGTTCGGCTCGCTGACCATCACCGGCAGCTTCATGGCCTTTGGCAAACTGCAGGAACTGGTGCGGGGCACACCAATCACGTACCCCCACCAGAACCTTTCGAACATCGCCCTGTTTGTGTTCACCTTGGGGATTTTCGTGTTTCTGGCCTTCTGTCCAGATACGGCCGCCACCATGCCCCTGTTCTACCTGATGATCATCCTGGGACTCGCGATCGGCGTGTTGATGGTGTTGCCGATCGGCGGAGCCGACATGCCGGTGGTTATCTCGTTACTGAATTCTTACGCCGGTTTGGCGGCGGCGGCGACGGGCTTCGTGATCGAGAATAACGTGCTGATCGTCGCGGGAGCCTTGGACGGAGCCTCCGGCTTCTTCCTCTCGGTGCTCATGAGCCGGGCGATGAATCGTTCCTTCGCCAACGTGATTTTTGGGGCAGTCGGCTCCGTCACGGCAGCCACGGCGGCAGCCGTCGAGGGCAAGACAGTCATCCGCTACACGCCCGAAGACGCGGTCCTGACGTTGGAAAACGCGCAGTCGGTGATCGTGATCCCCGGCTACGGCATGGCCGTAGCTCAAGCCCAACACATCATCCAGGAAATGTCAGAGCTGCTCGGCGAACGCGGGGCCAAGGTGCGGTTTGCGATCCATCCGGTCGCCGGTCGCATGCCGGGCCACATGAATGTCCTGCTGGCCGAAGCCGACGTGCCCTACGACCAGCTGGTGGAAATGGACCACATCAACCAAGATTTCCCGAACACCGACGTGGTCTTGGTCGTGGGTGCCAACGACGTGGTCAATCCGGCCGCCCGTTACAAGAAAGACAGTCCGTTGTACGGCATGCCGATCCTGGACGCCGACAAAGCTCGCAGCATCATCGTCCTGAAACGCAGCTTGAAGCCCGGTTTCGCCGGCGAAGACAACGAGATCTTCTACGATCCCAAGACCATGATGGTCTTCGGCGACGCCAAAGCAACGATCACCGCAATGGTGCAGTTGCTGAAGAAGTAGTTCGGTGAGGCGGTTGCTGCTTCGCATTCCCCGGAAGCATTAGCAGAAACGATGATCCCTGAATTTCGCGATGACGGCTGCCTGCCGGAAGGCGTGCATATCGGCACCGAGGCGGAGGTCACGTTTCGGTTCGGAGCGTCGTCGCCGCGCCGTAGGCGGTTGGTCCTCAGACTCCGGCGTTGGATCGAGCTTTCGCGTCGTACGGGCGCCTTTCGGTTCCTGGTGGACGGGAGCTTCGTGACCGCCAAGGAGGATCCGAATGACATCGACGCTGTCGTGTTTCTCGCAGACGACTTCGAGGAGCAGGTCTCCCGTGGGTCTGAGGCGGCACTAGAAATGGAACAGAGTCTTCTGACGCGTCGCCCCGAAGAAATCTTCGCAGCGGAGGATTTGGACGACTGGAACGATTGGATAGAATTCTTCAGTCGGACTCGTGAACCGGATGACAGACGCAAGGGGCTTGTGGAGGTTCAGTTGTGATTACCAACGCGGTCGAATACGAAAAGGCTGAGGAAGAGCTTCGGGATCTCGCGAGACGCTTGGAAGGGATTCAGCGCTCCCATCCAATCGGCTCGAAGGGATTCACAAAGGCGGGAATTCGCAAGATGATTGCTCGTCTCCACGAGGAACTCGCGCTGTACGAAGGAAGCGAAGAGGCCCGAGAACCGGAATCCGCTGCCACATCCATTGATCGTGTTTCACCTAGGACGTGCACCCGAGCCGCTGATCGGGCGTTGGAAGAATGAACGGTCACTCGGCGGCGGCCGGGTGACGCCTGTCGTTGGGCGTTTCGAAACGCCCAGTGCGGACACGAGAGCCAACCCGCGCGTAAGAACTCTTGCCGGGGATCACGATCCGGGTCGAGGTCATCGGCAGGCTGCAGCGGCCACACGCCCACGACCGGCGGATAGGGGATTCACTATGAAGACGATTGATTGGACGACCGCTGTGCTGCAGCGACTTGGCGAAGTGCGTGAGCGGTGCCCAGAGATGCGTTTCGGGCAACTCCTCGCTACCGTCGGCCTGCTGGCCGAGGATGAAACGGGACATTCACTATGGGAGATCGAGGACACAGAGTTCGCGGCTGCCCTCGAACGCTTTGCTGCGGACTTGGCGCGCCGTGGATTGGACCCCGCCGAACTTAAACTAGCGGATGAACCGGAGCGGCGGTCTCGGTCTTCGATGATGGTTGGGTGAGCGGCCGCCGCTCGGTCATCCGTGTCGTTCAGGCAAGCGGGCGATGTTATGCGCGAATTCATCACGGTGGACCCCGGCGAGCTTTACCTCCCGCCGAGTCGTTCCCAAGTCGCTGATCCCGCCAAACTTGCCCGTCAGATCGCTTGTTACGGCGATTCATTGGATGGCATGCCCGCTCTGCAGGTGGTCCGCGGTCAAGGCGGCCTTCTTCGGATCAACGATGGGGTGACGCGGGCCACGTGTGCGGCCAAGCTCCGACCGCGAGAGATGATGGTGGTCGAGGTCATCCAGGACTTGCCGAAACTCAACGTAACGCGGACTCTAAGAGTAAAGGATGCGCTGCCATGATCACGGCCGAACAAGCTGATCTGCTCGACGTGTTGGCGGAGTTGCGCCGCCAGTATCCTGCCTGGCGGTTTGGGCAGATGATCGCGAATGTAGCTGGCTGGGCCGATCAGGAGATATGGGATATTCAAGACGATATTCTCTTGGAAGCGGCGAGGTTACACATCCAAGCCCTAGCGAAACGCGAGCAAGAAGTCTGCGTCTGAGCTGCCGCAACGACGGGTCGTCGCCGGACTCTGAAAAACACTCTAGCCCGAACTGGCATTTGGGCGACAGAGTGTATACCGCAACCCGAAGCGTAAGCGAGGATAGCTCGCTGGTCAGTCCTCGCTTACGCTTCGGGTTACAATTGGCCCGCGAATAATCCGGGCCAGACACGGATGGACCATGCGCGATACACAGGAAGCTTCGCAGTCGTTGAGCGTCTCGCAGTTGACGCTGCTCATCAAGGAATCGCTGGAGACCGAGTTTCCCGCGGTGCGGGTCAGCGGCGAGTTGTCGGACGTGGTGAAGCCCCAGTCGGGTCATATTTACCTGACGCTCAAAGACGAGCACGCCCAGATCAAGGGCGTGATTTGGCGGACTGTGGCCGCGCGGTTGAAATTCGACTTGCGCGACGGCCAGGAAGTAGTCTGCCACGGGGCGTTGGATGTCTATCCGCCGCGCGGTGTCTACCAGTTAATCATCCGGCAGATCGAGCCGCTAGGGATCGGAGCGTTGCAACTCGCCTTGCGGCAATTGCAGCAGCGACTGGCGGCCGAGGGGCTGTTCGATCCACGCCACAAGAAATCGCTCCCGCGATTCCCGCGCCGCGTGGCCTTCGTGACCAGTCCGACCGGCGCGGCGATTCGCGATTTTCTGGAGGTGGCCCGACGCCGGTGGAGTGGCGTCCAGGTGCTGGTCATCCCCGCCAAGGTTCAAGGCGCGGGCGCCGCGGCGGAGATTGTCCGCGGCATCCAAACGGCGAATCGGCTGGCCGAACCGCCCGACGTGCTGGTCGTGGGCCGCGGCGGAGGCAGCCTGGAAGATTTGTGGTGCTTTAACGAGGAGCCGGTGCTGCGAGCCATCTTCGCTTCGCGGATTCCCGTTGTCTCGGCCGTCGGGCATGAGATCGACGTGACCCTGGCGGACCTGGTCGCCGACGTGCGGGCGCTCACGCCCAGCGAAGCCGCCGAGCGAATCGTGCCCTCCGCGGACGAACTGCGCGCCGGGCTGGATCACTCGCGAAAACGGCTCGTCGCCGGACTGCGGAACCGCCTGGCGAACGCGCGGGCTCGCTTGGACGCCTTGGCCCAACACCGCGTCTTCCGCCGGCCGTTTGACCACGTACGCGAGTTGGCCCGCGGCCTGGATGATCTGGAGGCGCGGGCCACGCGGGCGATCCGACAACGTGCGTCGCGGGCGCGGGACCGCTGGGTCGCGCTGGCCGGACGGCTGGAATCGCTCAGTCCGCTGGCCGTGTTGCAGCGTGGGTACAGCGTCACCCACAGGGCCGCGGACGCGGAAGTCGTGCGAGACGCCGCCAGCTTAGCGGTGGGCGAGCGAATCATCTCGCGGTTCGCAGCCGGTCAGGTGACCAGTTGCGTGGAAGAGGTGCGAACTTCGTAGCACCAAACGATATTTTGGCCCCTGCGAGTAAAGCATGAGACTTAAGGGTTCAGCAGAGACCGGGCGTGAGACAAGGGGTCAGACGTACAGATTTCAGTTTTCGCGGTCGTGTGCCCAAGCAGATAGAAAGCGTTCTGCCCGAAAAAACTGAAATCTGTACGTCTGACCCCAGCTGGCGGTCCGTCTATGCGAAACCGTAAAACCCCATTCTTGACACCAATAACCCCGAAAACCGTTTGGTGCTAGCGTCTCAGATGGTTGCGGCCAGGCCGCGTGAGGAGGACCCGTTATGGCAAAGAAGCAAGCAGCGACCGACGAACCGCAGTTCAGTTTCGAGGAATCTCTGGAACAACTGGAGCAGGCGGTGCGGCGTCTCGAAGAAGGCCAGCTCGGACTGAGCGAATCGCTTGAATGCTACGAGGCCGGCGTCAAGCAACTCAAGCAGTGCTATCGCGCCCTGGAGACGACGGAACGCAAGATCGAGTTGCTGACCGGCGTTGATGCAGACGGCCGTCCGATCACGGAAGCCTTCGACGAGGCGGAAATGTCGCTGGACGAAAAAGCGGCCACGCGCAGCCGGCGGCGTTCCCGTCCGGCTGGAACCCCGGACGCTTCTGCGGAGCAGGACGACATAGACACCCCGGGGACGCTGTTCTAGAATGACCGTGATGGAAAAGGACACCACGGTCTTTCTAGAGTATGCCGCGTCGGTGCGCGTCGACATCGACGCGGCTCTCGATCGTTATACCGCCTACGACGCCGAATGCTCGCCGTCCTTGCGGGTCGCGATTCGGTACAGTCTTCTGGCTCCAGGCAAGCGTCTGCGCCCGCTATTGGTGTTAATGGCCGCCGAGGCCTGCGGTTGTGACCGAGGACTGGCTCTGCCAGCGGCCTGTGCCGTGGAGATGGTCCACACCTACTCGCTGATCCACGACGACCTGCCGGCGATGGATGACGACGATCTGCGGCGCGGCCAGCCCACTTGCCACGTCAAGTTCGGCGAAGCTCTGGCGATTCTGGCGGGTGACGCGCTGCTGGCGCGGGCCTTCGAGGTCATCGCGGGAGGCCTTCAGCCGCCGACCGTGGCGGCTCGTTGCTGCCGCGAATTGGCTTGGGCTGCCGGTGCTTCCGCCCTTGTCGGCGGACAAGTCGACGACTTGGACGAGACGCGGGACGCGGACCGCGATCTGGCTCAATTGGAACGTATCCATCGCCGCAAGACAGGGGCGATGTTCTGGGTGTCGCTGCGACTTGGCGGATTGATCGGCAACGCCGACGAGACGCAGTTGAACGCCTTGGAGGCCTACGGCAAGAAGTTGGGCTTGGCCTTTCAAATCGTCGACGACTTGCTCGACGTGCAGGGCGATCCGGCGACGCTGGGCAAGACGGTCGGCAAGGACTTGCGGCAGGGCAAACCGACGTTCCCGACGTTGTTGGGAGTCGCAGCCAGTCGCCAACGCGCCGAGCAACTGATCCGAGAAGCTCAAGCCGCCTTGGCCGTGTTCGGGGAACAAGCCAACTGCCTGGCGTCGTTGGCGCAGTACGTCTTGGAGCGGAATCGCTAATATGCATCCATTGCTGGCCCACATCGACAACGCCCTGGTGCTGCACGAGCTATCGCTGCGGGAACTCAAGCAGCTGGCGGGCGAGGTGCGCGAGGTGCTGTGCAATCTGGTCACGAATCGCTCGGCCCACTTCGCGTCGAATCTGGGGGTCGTCGAATTGTGCCTGGCCTTGCACAGTGTCTTCGATTTTCGCCAGGATCGGTTGCTCTGGGACACGGGCCATCAGATCTATCCCCATAAGCTGGTCACCGGTCGCTACCACGAATTCAGCACGCTCCGGACTCGCGAGGGGCTGATGGGCTATCCCAACCCCGCGGAGAGCGAATACGACCTGTTCATGACCGGCCACGCCGGGTGCAGCGTCTCGACCGCACTGGGACTGAAAAGCGGCGATGACTTGTTGGGCCAGACGGACCGCCATGCGGTCGCGGTGATTGGCGATGGCGCATTCGCGTCGGGGATCGTCTTCGAAGCCATGAATCATGCCGGCGGGCTGAAGCAGAATCTGCTGGTCATCCTGAACGACAACAAGATGTCGATCTGTCCCCGCGTGGGTGGCTTCGGCAGCTACCTGGACCGCCTGCGAACCAATCCGTTTTACACCGGACTGAAAACAGAGGTGACCAGGATCCTGACGCATGTACCCCTGTTGGGCGACCCCACGGAGCGTTTCCTCGCCCAATTGAAAGAAGGCATCAAGGCCGGCCTGCACGGCGGGATGTTGTTCGAGGAACTGGGCTTCCGGTATCTCGGACCGATCGACGGGCACGACATCGTCGTTCTGCGCAAGTATCTGAAGATGGTGCGGGAACTCGAGGGACCGATCCTGTTGCATGTGGTGACCGAGAAAGGCCACGGCTATCAGCCGGCTGCGGAGGATCCGGTGTACTTCCACACACCGCCCGCCTTTCGCGACGAGAACGGGCAAGCGGTGCCCCACCAGCATGGCGAAACACCGGCGTACACAAATTACGCCCGCGATGCCATCCGCGAGCAGATGCTGTACGACCCGCGCGTGACGGTGCTGACGGCCGCCATGTGCCAGGGGAACAAGCTGGAGCCACTCCGCGACGAGTTCCCGGCCCGGTTTTTTGACACGGGCATCTGCGAGTCGCACGCGGTGGCCTTCGCCGCGGGACAGGCGAAAGCCGGTTTGCGGCCGATTGTCGACATCTACAGCACGTTCTTGCAACGTAGTTTCGATCAGATCTTCCAGGAGGTCGCCCTACAGAATCTGGCGGTGACTTTCCTGCTGGACCGCGCCGGTCTGGTCGGCCCGGACGGACCCACACATCACGGCGTGTTTGACATCGGCTATCTTCGCATCTTTCCAAACCTCACGGTGATGGCGCCAGGCGACACCCACGATCTGTCCGCGATGCTGGAGTTCGCCCTCAAGCAGAACTCGCCGTGTTCGATCCGGTATCCCAAGGCCGCGGCGGAACTGGTTGCGGGACCACGCACGGAGCTGGAATTGGGCCGCGCGGAAGTGCTTTCCTGGGGGCCTGACGGGGCGCTCCTCTGCTGCGGAACCTTGTTGAGCACCTGCCTCCAGGTGGCCGAGCACCTGCGCGAGGAAGGCCTCGACGTGGGCGTGATCAACGCGCGTTTCGTGAAGCCTGTGGACCGAGAAATCATCGAGCGGGCGGTGCGCGAATGCGCGTTCGTTGTGACCGTCGAGGAGGGAGCTCTCATGGGCGGGTTTGGCAGTGCCGTGCTAGAAGCTGCAGCCGACGCGGGACTGGATACCAGCCGCGTACGTCGCCTCGGTGTGCCTGACCGGTTCATCGAGCACGCGGAACGACACGAGCAACTGGCCGAATTGGGGTTGGATGCGGCGGGGATGATTCGCTTGTGTTTGGACCTCGCCGGACGATCGGACGCGGTCGGCAACGCCGCGCCAGTCCGCTCAATAGAATAACGAGGCAATCCGTGCAAGCTCCGTCGAACGCATCGAGTCGGCATGCCACGCTGGAACGACCCCCTTGGGCCTCTCGCGGAACGCCGCGGCTACGGGTCCTGTTGCTGGGCAGCGGCACGCGACCCCATGTCACCGAAGCCGCCCAGCGTCTCCGCCCCCTGATCGAAAAGCATGCTGATATCGTCCTGGAGGACCTCGAGTTCCAACAGGATTTGTCCTCCATCGAAGCCGACTTGGCCATTGTCCTGGGCGGCGATGGCTCGATTCTACGCGCCGCCCGCCAAATGGAATCCAACCAGATTCCTGTCCTGGGCGTCAACCTAGGTAGATTGGGGTTTCTGGCGGATGTATCTCCGGACGAATTCTCGCTCTGCCTGCCCGAAGTCTGTGGCGGAAACTGTCGTGTCGTGGAGCACCTGATGCTGCAGACCACTGTCCTGCGGCGGGGCGAAGTGCTGAACCGCCGGCTGGGCCTGAACGAAACGGCCATCTTGGGCGGCCCGCCGTTCTCGATGCTGGCCATCGATCTTTACGTTGACTCAGATTTGGGAACCACTTATAGTTGCGACGGTTTGATCATCAGCACGCCGGTTGGATCGACAGCCCATAGTCTCTCGGCGGGCGGGCCCATCCTGCGGAAAGACCTGCAGGTGTTCGTGATTTTGCCGATCAACCCGCACACGCTGACGGTCAGGCCGGTCGTGGACGCAGCGGATCGCATCTACGAGATGGTGGTGGCTCAGCCGCACGAAAGTACGACGGTGCTCGTCGACGGCGCGTCGCTGGGGCGGCTTGAGGGTTTCGACCGAGTACGGGTCGAGCGGGCCCAGCCGACGTTCAAGATGGTGGAGATTCGTGACCGCAATTACTACCGCACGTTGCGAGAGAAGTTGGGCTGGGGCGGAAATCTGCAGGGTACCAAGAACAAGTAGGTCGGGCGGGGCAAGTTCGCAGTGTGCAGCACCCGTGACACGCAGCGAAAGCAGGAGTTGCCCGCCGTCGGCCAGACGCAGGGATGCCAAATCATGACTCGATTCTCGATGTTCCGATCGGTGGCGTTAGCCGGCCTGTTACTCCTTGCGACGGTGCTGCCGGCCTCCGCCACCGCGGATGCGCCGCAGGCGAAGGACACGGCCAACAGCGAGGAGACCCACCGCCTGCAGTATAAATTCTCGGCAGGCGAGGACTTCCGGCTGAAAGTCGTCCACTTGGCAACGGTGGAAACCAAGGTCCAGGGCGTCACGGAAACCGTGCAAACCCGCAGCGTGTCCACGAAGGCGTGGAAAATCAAGAGCGTAGACCAGGACGGTAACATCACGTTCTCCTACTCCGTGGAAGCTGCCAGCATGTGGCAGCAATCGTCGGGACGCCAGGAGGTGCGTTACGACAGCTCGAAGGCTGAGCCGCCGCCGCCGGAATACAAGCACGTCGCGGAATCTATCGGCAAGCCGTTGGCGACGGTGACGATTTCGCCAGCCGGCCGCATCGTGGATCGCAAGGACGCAAAGGCCCAGTTCAATCCGGGAATCGGCGAACTGACAATTCCGTTGCCGGAAAAGGCGGTTTCGCTCGGACAGCAGTGGTCCACCGAGGGCGAATTGATGGTCCGTTTGCCGGACATGCAGATCAAGCGAGTCAAGACCCGGCAGTTGTACACGCTCGAGAAGGTGGAAACAGGTGTGGCGACGATCGCCATCCAGACGCAGATTCTGACCCCGGTCACCGATCCTCGCGTGCAGTCCCAGTTGATCCAACGAATAAAACGCGGCACAGTCAAGTTCGACGTCGACGCAGGGCGGGTCAAGTCGCAGCAGCTGGATATTGACGAGACGGTGATTGGGTTTAGCGGTGCTGACAGCATCATGAAGTACTTGTCGCGGCTCTCGGAAGAAGCGGCCTCCGGCGGCCAAGTTGCCAGTGGTGGTGGAAGCCGGTGAAGTAGGGGAGTCGGGCGTCAAACGGATGGTCCTGATTTCGTTCCGCCCCCATCCAGGCTTGCCCCGGTGGAGCGAGGTTTCTGGACTAC
>JAPLNJ010000353.1 GCA_026692885.1 Planctomycetota bacterium
AAACCCTTTTTCCACTGGGGCAAGCCCAGTGGGGAAAGTGGCGGAATGACAACGACTCATGCTTAACCTCGTACCATTCGGGGCAAGCCCGGATGGGGATCCGACATGCCAAGCTGGAACAAAAGCCGGACCAAATCTCACCCTGGCAAGGACTCTCTGGGATACAATGTTGCGCCCCTCACCCCCGGCGGCGTCGGCCTGCTGGGCTGCGGTTCGACGGAATCAAGTACCTCTCTGGTGAATCTTTATGACCCGCACACGAAGGCAATTCGCTTGGCTCGTAATCGCGGTGCTGACCTCCTGGACAGCTACCGTCCGACCAGCCCACGCAGATCTGATCGAACTGCTCAGCGGCGCCAAAGTCGAGGGCACGGTGACCAAGATCGACAAGGCGGCGAAAGAGGTCAGGCTGACGCGAGACGTCGGCGGGCGAGCCTACGAGCGGACCTATCCCTACGACAAGATTCACGCCGTGACGATGGGCGGCAAACGCCACGTCCTGACGGAGAAATCGCCGACCGGGCCAAGTGCCACGCCGGCCAAGCCAGGCAGCGGTGCACTGGCTAAGTCCAGCGGCTCGACCCCCAAGTCCAGTGGCGTCGGAACGGATAACCGACGCAGTCGCACCGAAGTTCAGGCCTTGATCGAAGAGCGGGGCAGCACGCCGCCCGAGTGGTTCGAGGCGACCCCGTTGAACTATCCGCAGTCGCTGGATCTGGCTTGGCCCGAGCGGCCCGAGGGCAAGGACTGGAACAACCAGAAGAACGTGGGACAGTACGTCTGGGACATCATCAACACGAATCCCGGCAAATGGAAAGAAGGCGTGCGATTCATGCACCATCTGCGGTCCGTCCACAAGGATCACCCAGACGTCCGGACGCGGGCGGAGGTCGAGCTCGGACGGATGTACCACGGGTTGCTGCAGGACGATGCGCGAGGCGCGTATTGGTGGCAGAAGGTCGGCGTCCAGGAGGGGACCAAGTTCACCCACCACGGTCCGGCCTTGGCCACCTGCTACTACCGCCTGGGCAACAAACAGATGTCGACAGAACTCCTGCTGAAGCTGGAAAAGACGGCACCCCAATTGGGGCTGATCAAGACCTGGGGAGACCTGGGCGATCTCCGGAAGGCCACGCAACTCGCGGAAGCCTACGCGCGCGGTAGCCCGGACTTGGCGCCCTCCCTGTTTGTCTTGGCCGCGGATGCTTGCCGGACCAATGGCAAGTACGCGCAGGCGTTGCAGTACTACCAGAAGGCCGTGGATGCTCCGGTCAAGGGACAACAGGCCAAACGGGCGGAACGCGAGCAGAACCGGGCGCGGGCCAGCCTCGAGGCCATCCAGCTGTTTGAATTGGCGGATGTCCGCCGCGTGCCGGACGGGACGTACGAGGCCAGTAGCCTCGGCTACGAAACGCAGCTCCATGTCGCCGTGACCGTCAAGGCGGGGAAGATCGAATCGGTCCGGGTGACCCAGCACAAGGAAAAGCAGTTCTACACGTCCCTGACGGAAACGCCGGCGCAGATTGTCCAGAAGCAAGGGGTCCAAGGCGTAGATGCCGTGAGCGGCGCGACGATCACGTCGGAAGCAATCATCAACGCCACCGCGAAAGCTTTGGCCAGCGGTGCGAAAGGAGCGGCGAAGTAGTAGGTCAGCCTTTCCAGGCTGACGGTTATTGCGCGTCAGGCTGGAAAGCCTGACCTACTTGGCGGCGGCTCCGCCGTGCTAGGCTGGAGGCGGTGAGGTTCGATGCGATTCAACTCCGTCCGTCGACGATTTCAAAAGCTGGCCCCCACGTGGTTCGCGTCACCGGTCCGCCGCATCGTCCAGACGGCAGCCTTGCTGATTTTCTTGTGGCTGGTGTTCTATGTCTGCTGGCCTTATGACGCGCGCCCGGCGCGGGCCTGGTCCGGCTGGATACCCGCCGAATTCGAGCCGGTCAGTGGCCGGGCGCTGGTGGCGACGGACCAGCCCCCCGACGAATCGCTCACACGGGGTGCCGTCGTGCACGTGGTGGACGAGAGCATCCAGCCTCCGTTGGAGCGGTACGTCGGGCCGTTTACCGTCACTTGGGTCGGCGAGTGCGAACTGCGTCTGGAACCCGCGCGCCAAATCGCGGCCGAGCATCGCGACTGGCTGGCCTTCAGTCCCGGTCCCTGGACACTGCATTCGCGGACGCCGGCCGGTTGGCCCTCGCACTACGCTGACAACCTGCAGGCGAAGGAGCGGGTGCCGGCCGAGAGTTTCCTGGTCATTGATCCTCTGGTCAGCATCTCCACGGCGCTAGCGGCGCGATGCTGGATCGGGTCCCTGGCTTGCGTCGTGGTGATCCTGGCCGTCTGCGTGTTCGTGCCGCGGGGATTTTGCAGCTATCTCTGTCCGCTGGGCACGCTGATCGATGTGTGCGATGGGCTGGTCGGTCGCCGCGCCCCGCGATGGCGAGTGGCGTCACGCGGCTGGTGGGTCCAGCTCAAGTACTACCTGCTGACGGCGGTGCTGCTCAGTTCGCTCTGCGGCGTGCTGGCGTCAGGCCATGTGGCCGCCCTACCGGTCGTGACGCGGGCCTTGGTGTTCGTTGTGCAACCGCTGCAATTGGGGCCGTTGCGAGGGTGGCATCAGGTGCCTCCGCTGAATGCGGGGCACGCCGTCTCGTTCGCACTGTTTGTGGCGATTTTGGGGTTGGGACTGTTACAGCCGCGATTCTGGTGCAAGTACGTCTGTCCCAGCGGCGCGTTGTTCTCGCTGGGCAACCTGTTGCGTGTCAACCAGCGTAAGGTCGAGACCTCGTGTATCGACTGCGGCAAGTGCGTGCAGATCTGTCCGTTCGACGCCATCCAGCCCGATTACGCGACCCGCACGGCCGACTGTACCTACTGCCAGACTTGCGGAGGCGTCTGCCCGACGGGGGCGATCAAGTTCGTGCTGCGCTGGAACGACGAAGCGTTGAAACCGCCCGACGCTTGGGCCGACCGCGGGCGAACCAAGGGTCGGCGGCAATTCCTGTCCTTGGCGGCGGGCACGGTGGTCGGCGGTCTCGGTTATGCGGGCGTGACCCATGTCTGTGGTGCCCACCTCGCCGATCCGGACAGCTTCCGGCCGGTACGCCCGCCGGGCAGCGTCCCGGAACAAACCTTCCTGCAGATGTGCATCCGTTGTGGCCTGTGCTTCCAGGCTTGCCCGAACAACGTCCTGCAGCCATTGAGTTTTCAACAGGGACTGGAGGGACTTTGGACGCCGCACGTGCGAGCGGACTGGTCCGGCTGTGAATCGAGCTGCAATGCCTGCGGACAAGTGTGTCCCACGGGCGCGATCCGGGCCTTATCGCTAGCGGAGAAACGATTCGCCCGCATGGGACTGGCGGTCGTCGATCGGCAAACCTGCCTGCCGCACGCCGGCCGCGAAGCCTGCCAGCTGTGCGTGGACGACTGCCTGGCCGCTGGCTATCAGGCCATCGAATTCATGCAGGTCGGCACCGAAGTGGACGAGCAAGGAGCACCGATCGACGGCACCGGTTACTTGGCGCCCGTGGTGCTGGCCGAGAAATGCGTGGGTTGTGGTCTCTGCCAGACGCGTTGCTACGCCATCAACGTAGTCGAGCAGGGTTGGCTGAAGTCCTCGGCCATCGTCGTTCACGCCGGCGACGGGAAAGAGGACCGGTTGCAGAGCGGTTCGTATGTGGCGCTGCGCGAAGCCGAAGCGAGGAAACGACGGGAGGCCCAGCAGCCCGGCTCAGGAAATACCGACGACTACTTGCCAGAGTGGCCTCGTTAAACGCGGCCATCTGCGGTCATGGTCTTGATCGTAACCTTGCGAACTGCTGTCATTGCTGGCGACAATTTGGGTGGCTGGTGGCTGAGCCTAAGCGAAGCCCCAGTCCACGGTTGCTGGGGTTTCGCTGGGGCTCAGCCACCAGCCACCCTGCTGCCAGCATTTCGCAAGATTACGATCGCGCTCACGTGCAGCGTCCCGCCTCAGCCAGTCCGCGGAGGAGGCAGTCCTTGACCGCACCGGAATCGACGTTCATAGCCGCAGCCAGGTTGGGTTGGCGGGGGGCGTTCGGACGGCGATCCAGCACCGTGTGACCTTTCGTCAGCAGGCCCGCCGTCTCCACGTCGCCCGCCAGCTCTTCCATCTCGAACAACTCCGGGTGCAGGGTGGCCGCAAGCGTCACCGCGCCCTGCAGGAGGATGCTCTCCAACCCCAGGTGCTGACGGTAGCTGCGAAACGCAAACGTCACTAACTTTCGCAACACACGACCGGCGCGCGTCGATTCGGGCGGCAACTGCTCGATGAACTCGAGCGTGAACGCGGCCTGACGAGTCACTTCCAGCGGGATCAGAATCTTCGTCGCGGGCGCCCGAAACACGGCCTGTGCGCTGGATGGATCGTAGAACATGTTGAATTCCGCGGCCGGTGTAACATCGCCGATGCCGGTAATGCTGCCGCCGGAAATGATCACATGATTGATCAGCGTGGGTAGGGCCGGATCGCGTTTGAAGGCCCGGGCCAGATTGGTGAGCGGGCCGAGGCAGATGATCGAGACCTGCTCTGGAGCCGCACGGACTTCATCGCAGATCACCTTTTCTGAAGGGTGCTGGTGATGCAACTGCGAGACGGCGAAGCCGGCGTTCCCCAGCCCGTCTTCCCCGTGCAGACGCCAACGCTCCGTGTCGGGCGAGACGTCAGCCTGCGTGGCCGCGCCCACCCGCGGGTAGCGCGGGGGATCGAGTTGCTCGATCAGCGTCTGCACGTTCCGGCTCGCCTGTTCGGGCCCCACGCTGCCCGTGACGGCCGTGACCGCCACCACGTCCAGACGCGGATCAAACAACGCCAAGCAGAGAGCCACGGCATCGTCGATGCCCGGATCGCAGTCGATGATGACTTTTCGCGGCATCAGCAGGTACCACTTTTCCAGTGCCGGAACACGTGAATCGGAGCTGACTTGAAAGTTATTCTAGGACTGCCCGTCTCTTTCCACAAGGCAGAAAACGAATCCGTCAGGTCGAGTGCGACCGAGCACTATTCTGCGCGCGGCTAGACGATCTCAAGTCACCAGTCTCCGTGCGTCAGCCTCCCTAGCGCACACGGCACTTGAAACGAATCAGGCCGCCGTCACCGACCTGCAACGGCTCGGCGATTTCCCAACGCAACACTAACGATTCCCCGTCGTTCTCTTGGGTCATGAACTTAGCCGGCACACTGCATTGAGCACTGTCCGGGACATATTCCAGCCGCGTGGTCAGGCTGTCCACGATCGTCACGTTCCCAATCAGTTGATCGCCGTGGTTGTCGAACCGCAGCGTGAACTCGATGATCTCACCGGGCTGAGCCTGTCTTTGGGATGCGACCTTGACGATCCGCAGACGTGGCTTGCCGGGCGGCGTTTCATAGTGATACACCGATTGCAGGCCGACATGGTTCACGGCGACCGAGGCCGCCATGTTGTCGATGACGGCCTGCACGGCCTGGGTGCTGCTCCACACGATGGCCGCGCTCAGCCGTTCCGCCAACCGGGCCTTTTCCGTATTGTCGAACTTGCCGCTGCGAATGATCTCGAAGTTCTCGTAAACCTTGAAACGGTTGTCGACTCCGGCCAGCATGCCGAGACCGCCTACGCCCGAGCTGTGCACGGCCTCGCGGAATCGCTGAGGTCCTTTGTTCCCCACATAGCGGCCGGGCTGCAACGGCTGATCGAAGGTGTTCGCCAGGCGTCGTTCCTCGCGTGTGCTGACCTTGGTCGGCACTTCCACGCCCGCCGCGCGGTCTTCTTGTTGACACATCACGAAGCCGTAGACTTTGCGGACAGAGGCAAATCGAGGCGCGTAGATCGCGACCCGGTTCGAAGCCCGGACTTCCGTGCGGCCCTCCAACGTCTCGTAGTGGGCGATCGTGTCTTCCGTGTCCAGCCCCATCACCGTCCAGTCCTGACGCACGTCTGCCGCCATCGCCCGGTCACCGCCGTCAAAGATGTATTCGTCGGGTGGCCAGGGTCCAGAAATTCCGGGCGGTCGCCAGGTTGGGTCGTACATCGCCGAATAAGGGTCGGCGGCGAACTGCTGCGCCTCCGGCGGCCCGCACCAGGCACCAGGAGCGCCGGCCGGCCCGAAGTACGGTGCACCGGTGGTGGCGTTGGGCGGCAACGCCGTGGGACCATAGGCGGCCTGCATCACCGGATAGGCTGCCGGCGGTGACGACGGCCCCGCGTAGGCCGGGGGCCCGACGGGCCGGTTCGTCAGGCGGGCTTCCGTCCCCGCCGGCAGTTGGCCGACAGGCCGCGTCGCGAGTTGCAAGGGGGCTTGGCACGAGCCGAACGCGAGCGCCAGGGTGGCCAGACACAGCCAGGCCAAGACCTTCGGACGCGTTACGCTCGGTCGCCAGCGATTCATGCTCACCTGTTCATCGTCCCGTCATCGAAATTTGTGTGACGCATCCTTCGCAGGACGGATGTTTTGTCCGTCCCGGACGTTGGGAAACGCCGTCTTAGGAACGGCCGAAGAATGACTTCGGCATTTGCTTCATCGCCCCTCACCCCACCCCTCTTCCCGGAGTACCTGGGCGAGGGAGCTATTTTTCGGCCGAGCCTTACCTTCGTCCTGCCGACACGGGCATCCGTGGCGGATTTTGCCCCGGACCTTGTGGCGGTGGTGGCAGCGGTGGCTCCAGCCCCGACTTCAAGGCCGGCAGGGGGCCTGGTTTCCGCAACATCATCAGCGGTGGGGTGGCCACGTGCTGGCCTCCCGCCGCGTCGAGATCCGGTGTCCGCGATCCCATCCGCAGGATAGCCACGGGGCGGCCCAGGCGATCTGCGACCTGCAACGGATTCTCGTCGGAACGGACGTCGAAGTAACGCTGAAACGCAGCCGAGTCGCGCACGCCGGGAGCGTCGTTCGGATTCTCTAGATAGATGACCCGCATCACAAATCTGCCGGACAGCGCCAACTGTAACTCCTCGGTCGTCAAGTGGATCTGAATCGGGAAGTGAGTCGCCAGGCCAGGCGGAGGATACAAACGATTGATCACTTCGATCGTGGGAAAGACTTCAAACCCTTCGTATCGCGGAATCCCGATGATCTTCAGCGAATAAACCGGCCCGATCAACAGGCTGACCAGCACCGCGTCCTTCTGCGGCGGCTGAAATTCACCATTCGCCGCAATGGACACCGCGGCGCCGGGCGGCACCTTGATCTCGACCGGTTGAAAGTAACCCGGCAGGGGACCGCCACGCAGCAATTGCCCCGCCCCAATCGTACCTGGCGGTGATTCCGCAGACTGAAAGTAGTGCACCGGTTCGCGCTGTCCAAAGGCTGACGAGCAGACGCCCAACCAACACCAGACGGCAACCAGCGCGGCCGCCGAGCGGGCGTTCCGTATTCGGCTCCGGCGGCAAAGGCTGGCCAGCGATGATCTCATAGGAGTCGTCTTGGTGTCGTTGGTCGTGAGAAGAAACCGGACTACTGCACGGTCTCGTGCATCATACTCTGCGGCTGATTGAACGGCAGCGACGGCTCGATCATCGATTCGCGGATGTTCGCATGGTTCGGCGGTTGAGGATAGCTGAAGCCCGGCTGCTGCCGCACATCCACCTTGATGTGACGTGTTGGCTCCGGGATGTCCATGCGGGTATGGTTGTTGATCGTGTAGCTCTTTAGCCCCGCCGGGCCGCCGAACGGGATATGGGGAGGACCCGGCAGGCCGATCGGAGTGCCGCTATAAGGCATGCCCCACTCGGGTGCCGTGACGCCCGCGACATGCGGAGGAATCAAGCCCGACGGGCCGATCGGCGAAGGCCCCATGCTGAGCGCCATCGGCCCACCCTGGCCCATCATCGGTCCACCCTGACCCATCATCGGCCCACCCTGGCCCATCATCGGCCCACCCTGACCCATCATCGTTCCGGGCGGGTAGCCGACACCGGTCTGATAAGAGACGGGTACCACACCCCGGCCGCGGCCTGCCATGGGGATCGCCGGATTGGCGTCGCTGCTGGAACCCGGCAGTTCTACGTCCTTGTTGCCCAGCCGAATCACGGCCAGAATCGCACCCCGTCGGTCGGCCTCGGTAATCGGGTCCACACCGGGGTCCAGACGCGTGCTGACCAACGTTTCCACGCCGGCCAGGGCCATTTCCTGGAACTCGGGATCGGGCAGATAGATGACTTTGGTCACGAAGTTACCGGACAGGACCTGATCGAAATCCTCGTCCGTAAACTGTACTGGGATCGCGTTGTGCGCTAGGTAGGCTTCGGTGCGAGGCGTGGTCGGACCGATTTCCAACGTCGGATACAACTCGACCCCTTCACGCCCGGCGATGTTGGTCTGCTTCACCCGGTAGATGGCGGCTTGCGGGAAGTTGTATCGCCCCGGCACAACCAACGGCACCGAGTCGAAGGCCCCCTGTGCCGTAACGTCCCAGCGGACTTGCATGCCTTCCGGTTTCGAGAACAGAATCTGCACCGTAGGCGCGGCTCGGCCCGCCATCATGCCAGGCATCATCCCCGGCATGCCGCCCATCATCGGCGGGCAACCAAGCATGCCCGGCTGCCCTGGCATCCCGCCCCCAAAGGGCGAGGCGACGGGTATGCCCGGCGGCAACACGCCCGGTCCCGGACCTGCCACACCCGGCCCCGGTGCCATCAATCGCTCCGCGGGCGGCAAGTTATGCTCTCGCGGCGTAATGCAGCCGGTCGCCGCCAAGCCGGCAGCCAAGCCTAACATCCACAAGGAAAGTCGCATCTTCATCGTGTTTCCCCCTCCTGGGTCGGACGCATGGTTGGGCAAGTGCCTCAGCAATCGCCGCCGCGGGTGCGGTTGCACCACGGACGTTCTGTCTGACAAAGACCCTTCTGAACAGCCGCCCTACAATCGCGCCGCACCGCAGGCGTCGCCATTTCGAATCGCGCGCTGTGCAGTCTGCGAAAAAATGTCCATGTTGGTCTATGTTCGGCTAGGCTAAACACGTTTCTTTGGAAAAATCGGCACAATCGTGATAGGAAGCGCAGTTTACCAACGCTACTGCTGGCGATACTGCTAGCAGAGCGTCCGTGTGTGGCTAGGAATCCTGGCCGCATCCCAGTGGCTACGTGCTCGAAACGGCGGCCACACACGAGCGTCCGCCGGAGCTGACACGGAGTCGTCGCGAGGAACCGAATTCCATGCGGTCTGCTTGCTAGCTGCTCGTCCTCGACGCGGGCCGATCGGCGCCAGATTCATCCGGGACGACGATGTCCGGCCGGCCGCGATGCCGCGCCACAGCCTGCTTGAGAACGAACTCGATTTGGCCGTTGACGCTACGGAAATCCTGCTGCGCCCAGGCCTCGAGTTCGTCGTATAATGCGGGATCGATTCTGATCAGGAAGGACTTGCGTGACTTCATGTCGCTCGCTCAGGTGTAGAGCGTTCCTGTATTGATCACCGGTTGGGCGTCGTGCTCGCCACACAGCACGACCAGCAGATTGCAGACCATCGCCGCTTTGCGTTCCTCGTCCAACTCGACGACTTTCTTGCTGGCCAGATCGTGGAGCGCCATTTCCACCATGCTGACCGCGCCATGCACGATCATCTGTCGCGCGGCGATGATCGCTTCGGCCTGCTGGCGGCGGAGCATTGCATTCGCGATTTCCGGTGCGTACGCCAAGTGCGTCAAGCGGGCTTCGTCGATCGTGACCCCAGCCTTGTGCACGCGATCCTGGAGTTCCTTCTGCAGCGCCAAGGCCACGTCATCCGCGCCGCTGCGCAGCGTGGTCTCGTTCTCCTCGCCATGATCATACGGGTAGCAACTGGCCAAGTGCCGCACGGCCGACTCGCTCTGCACTTCGATGTAGCCCTCGAACTTCTCCACGTCGAAACAAGCCTGCGCCGTGTCTTGTACGTGCCAGACCACGACCACGGCGATTTCGATCGGATTGCCCCGCTTGTCGTTCACTTTCAACTTGTCGCTGACGAAGTTTCGCGCTCGGAGTGAGATCGGAGTCTTGGTGTTCAGCGGATTGGTCCAATGCCAGCCGCTGTCGCGCACGGTACCGCGATAGGCGCCGAACAGGGTCAGCACCCGCGAGTGGTTGGGCTGCAGCGCGAAATAGCCGTTGCCAGTAAACGCGCCGACGCCGATCGCCAACAGGCCGCCCACGAGCCAATAGAAATTCGGGACCGCGTGCAACTTCTCGGCCGCGATGCACGACAGCACAAAGTTGTAGACCAGCCAGATTCCGCTCGAAAATAGCGCGATGGTGACCGGCAACACCATCCAACCATTCAGCACTTGCAAGGTTCTTTCACGGTTCATAGCCATTTCTCCTCAAGAGGCCGGCTCCGCAGCCGCAGCCGTCCCTGCAACCAGGAGCCAAGCAATGTTCGGTGTGGCCAATCCAACCCGCGGGACATCGACGGCCATTTCCCACGAGTAATATCGAAATGATATCACACCAATATCGCTTGTCAATGGCCAAGATTAATCATCGGGCAGCCTCTGGAGCGGCCGTGTGAAGCTGGATTTCCAAGCTGTCGGGATCACCCTCTGTTGCCTCCGCTGCCTTCGGTTCACAATGGGCCACATGTCTGACAACAACCTCAACCTGGATCGTTACTCGCGTCAAATGCGGTATCCGCCCATCGGCGAAGACGGCCAGCGGCGACTGCTGGCGTCGCGCGTGCTGGTGTGCGGGTGCGGCGCGCTCGGCTCGGTTCTGGCGAACACCATGGCCCGTGCCGGAGTGGGCCGCTTGCGTCTGGTGGATCGCGATTTTCTGGAGCTGAACAATCTGCAGCGGCAGGTCCTCTACGACGAAGACGACGTGGCGGCCGGACTGCCGAAGGTCGTGGCGGCGGAAGCCAAGCTGCGGAAGATCAACTCGCAAGTCGAGATCGAAGCGTTGGTCGTCGATATCAATCCGGCCAACATCGAGGCGTTGCTGGGCGGCGTCGACTTGATCCTGGACGGCACCGACAACTTCGAGACGCGGTTTTTGATCAACGACGCGGCGGTGAAACTCGGCATTCCCTGGGTCTATGGCGGATGCATTGGTGCCGAAGGCCAGACGATGACGATCCTCCCTGGCGATACGCCCTGCCTGCGCTGTCTGATGCCGGACGCGCCGCCTCCCGGCACCACGGTCACCTGCGACTCGGCCGGCATCCTCAGCCCGATCGTGAACGTGATCGCTTCGATCGAGGCCTGCGAGGGCTTGAAGATCCTGACCGGTCATCGAGACGCGATCAGCCGGGCGCTGCAGGTCTACGAACTTTGGGACAACCGCATCCGGCAGATCAAATTGGACTCGTTGAAGAACTCCGTCGACTGCCCCACCTGCCACGGCCGAGAGTACCCGTGGCTGGACGGTCAACGCGGCAGTCACACGGCCGTGCTTTGCGGACGCAACGCGGTGCAGTTGAGCTATCCCGACCGGGGCGAGCTTTCGCTGGCTTTGCTTGCCAGGCAATTGGAGGGCATCGGTCGGCTGACGTGCAATCGTTTTCTGTTGCGGTTGGAAGTCGACAAGTACGTGATCACGGTCTTTCCCGACGGCCGCTCGATCATCGGCGGCACCGCCGACATCGCCGAGGCCCGCACGGTGCACGCCAAGTACATCGGAAGTTGATCCGCCGAGGGGGAACGTTTTCCGCGAGAGGCCAAAACCGCTTCCCGTAAGGCTCGGCCGAAAAATAACTCCCTCGCCCCGGTACCATGTCGTTTCACCATGACCCAACGGGGACCGCGTCCGCTGCGGTGGACGTTCGCCATTGGCGATCCCCGTTGGGTGACGGTTAAACGACCCCAACTCAACCGCGCGAGGTACATAATCCGGGCCAGTTCGCTGCGGTCGCCAGCTTTCGCGTCGGCGTGAGAATGGCGAGGATCACGGCGGACGACTTTCCAGCGGGCACGTTTCATCTTATATTGAGGCCCTGTCCGAAAACCGACGACACGGATCCGGCTGCCCCGAACCTTGGCTCGGGGGATGGTCAGCGGCGTCCCCAAGTCGTGCGGGCGTCGGATTTTTCCTTGCGAACATCCGAACCGCCGGTTCCCATGCAGCGTATACACGCTATTGAATTCGGCCGTCTGGGAGAAGTTTCATGGTTCAACCGGTGCATGCTGAGTCCGTTTCCACATCTGCGACTGCTTCTCGGAGCGCAACTGCCTCTCGGAGCGACAGCCAGGAGGTGGTCATTGAAGCGCGGAGCTTAACCAAGGTCTACCGCGATTTTTGGGGTCGGCAAAAGGTCCGGGCGCTGAAATCGCTGGACCTGGAAGTCCGCCGCGGAGAGATCTTCGGGCTGCTGGGACCCAATGGGTCCGGCAAGACGACCACCATTAAGTTGTTGCTGGGATTGCTGTTTCCGACCAGTGGCCGAGCGCTGGTGTTCGACCGGGACGCCAGCGACACGGCCAAGAACGAGCGCATCGGGTATCTGCCCGAAGAGTCGTACCTGTACAAATTTTTGAACGCCGAAGAAACGCTCGACTTCTACGGCCGGCTGTTCGACATGCCGGCGGCCAAACGCCGCCAGCGAATCGACGAACTGATTGATTTGGTCGACTTGAACTGGGCGCGGCGCCGTCAGTTGAAGGAGTATTCCAAAGGCATGACCCGGCTGATCGGGCTGGCCCAGGCGCTGATCAACGACCCGGAACTGATCTTGCTGGACGAGCCGACCAGCGGTCTGGATCCGATCCGCACGCGTCAAATGAAAGACATGATTCTGCGTCTGCGAGACCAAGGCAAGACGATCGTGATGTGCAGCCACCTGCTGGCTGACGTGCAGGACGTCTGCGATCGGATCGCGATTCTGCATCAGGGCGAGTTGAAGGAACTGGGCCGGGTAGATCGCCTGCTGACCGTCCAGGATGTGACACAGATCCAAGCCAAAGGGCTCAGTCCGGCGGCCGAAGAGGAGATCCGGGCCGTGATTGCCCGGCACGGGGGCAACCTCGTGTCGATGGATCACCCCACCTCGACGCTGGAAGACTTGTTCTTGAGAATCGTCCGCGACAGCGAAGCTCGCCCCGGTCGGCGAGCGCAAGAGAAGCAATAACCGCATGGTCCTCGAAAAACAAATCGTCTCGCTCTACGACTGGCTGTTCCTGACCCTGCAAGGTCCTGGTGCGCTGTTGTTGTTCCTGTTCGCCGCGGCCGGACTGACCATCGCGTCGGTGTTTGTGGCGTATCTGCGCTGCGCCGTGCTGTATGGCCCGGGCGAAGGGTTCTATGCGGTGGCCAAAGCGATTGCCACCGCCGTCTCTGTCGACTTGCCGCAGTTCTCGTTCCGGCGGTTGTGGGCGATGGCCCGGCTGACGATCCAGGAGGCCCTGCGCCGTTGGGTCCTGGCGGTGTTCGTGTTGTTCACCGTGATTCTGTTTTTCGCCGGCTGGTTCCTGGATACCCAAAGTGACCATCCAGTGCGTGTTTACTTGAATTTCGTGCTGACCGGGACCGAACTGTTGACGTTGATTATGGCCGTGGTCCTATGCACGTTCAGCATCCCGAATGACATTAAGTACAAGACGATTTACACGATCGTGACCAAGCCGGTGCGGGCTAGCGAAATCGTCTGTGGACGGATTCTAGGCTTCGCTCTGATCAACACGTTCATCCTGGTCATGATGTGCGTGGTCAGCTACGGCTTTGTGGTCCGCGGGCTGAATCATCGGCATGGGATCGTAGCCGAGGCGGCGGAGGAGATCCCGCCCAAAGGCCAGGAGGCCGGTGGCTGGAAAGGCCGCACGTCTGCCGACTCGTTCCACCGCCATGAGTTCATCGTCCACGCAGACGACGTCGGTCAAACCGACTTCAAGATGGACCACCAGCACACGGTGCACAGGGTAGGTAAGGGCGAGTTCGAAGTCGGTCCGCCGGAGGGTGCGCTCACGGCCAAAGTGCCGATCTACGGGAAGATTCGCTTCACCGATCGTACCGGCCGGGAAGGCAAGGGCATCAGCGTCGGCAAGGAATGGACCTACCGGCAATACATCGAAGGTGGCTCGCTGGCCGCCGCCGTGTGGACCTTCCGCGGCCTCACCGCCGAGCAATTCCCGGAATTCCTGCCGCTGGAAATGAACATCGGCGTCTTTCGGACCTACAAGGGTGACATCGTCTCGGGCATCGGCGGCACGATCACGTTGAAGAACCCCACTACGGGCTTGAGCAGCGAGTCGCGTCCGTTCACCGCCGAGGAGTACGTGGTTGCGCGGCAGCAGATTCCTCGGAAACTCAAGGCCATCGCCAAAGACGGGACCTTGATGGACGTCGACTTGTTTGACAAGTTGGCCGACGAGGAAGGCAGCGTCGAGATCTGGATTCAGTGCTCGGAGCGGTCCCAGTACTTCGGCATGGCCCAACCCGACTTGTACATTCGCGGCCAGGACGGCTGGTTCACGTGGAATTTCGTCAAGGCTTACGTGGGGATCTGGCTGCAGATGCTCATTCTCACCTGCTTCGGCGTGATGTTCAGCACCTTCCTGAGCGGCTCGGTAGCCATGTTCGCCACCGTCATCGTGTACATGGTGGGGCTGTTCAAGGAATTCATTGTCGGTGTGGCCACGGGGACGGAACCGGGAGGTGGCCCGTTGGAAGCCTTGCTCCGCATCGTCACCCAGAAGAACCTGCAGATCGAGCTGGACATGGGGCGTGTCGTCGACTGGACGGTGTGGGCGGTCGATGGTGTAATCATGTACTTCGTCTGGGTGGCCGCGAAGATTTTTCCTGACTACTCCGATTTCAACACATCCAAGTTTGTGGCGTACGGATACAACATCGACGGCAATCTATTGACGCAGCACTGCCTGATCACGCTGGTTTTCGTCCTGGTGCTGTCCGTGTACGGATATTTCTTCCTGAAGTCGAGGGAAATCGCGGGATGAGCCAAGACGTTGCCTTTCGCCGGAAAGTGATTTACATCGCGGCCATCGCGGCGCTGTTGTATCCGCTGTTTCGCATCGGTCAGCCCGCCAGTCGTAGCAGCGAAGGCGAGACAAATCCGGGCGGAGTGCTGGCCCAACTCCGTAGCCAGTACAATTTATCTCAGGCCGAACTGGGCGAGATCGACCCCACCGGCGAATCCCTGAAGCTGGCGACCTTGGGCATGCGCGGGGTGGCCGCGAACCTGCTCTGGACCAAAGCCAATACCTACAAGATGAAAGAGGATTGGGATAACTTCGGCGCTACGCTCAACCAGATCACTAAACTGCAACCCAATTTCATTGCGGTCTGGGAGTTTCAGGCGCATAACCTGTCCTACAACATTTCAGTCGAGTTCGACGACTACCGGCAGCGGTATCACTGGGTGAAGAAGGGGATCAGCTTCCTGATGGGAGGGACGCATTACAACCGCGACAACCCCCGTCTATTGCACACGCTGGGCTGGTACAACGGCCAGAAATTCGGCCGCGCGGATGAGCATGTGCAATTTCGTCAGCTGTTCCGAGAGGACGACGAATTTCACAGCGAGATCAACGCCAACGGCGTGACCGTGGACGATGGCGCGGGCTACGATGGCCGTCCTGACAACTGGCTGGTGGGGCAACTCTGGTATAAGCACGCGATAGATGCGGTGGACAAGAAGGGCATGCCGCTGAAGAGCAAGAGCCCGCTGATTTTTCGCGCCGACTACCCCATGTCGCAAATCAACTACGCTTCGGATATCGAAGACGAAGGAATTCTCGGTCAATATGCCCGGCGGGCTTGGACGAAGGGCGGCGAGCAGTGGGCGAAGTACGGGACCGAGTCGCTGCCGACTTCCTGGGGTCATAACATCCGGCTGGGCGACCACCCACAAATCAGGGCCGAAATCGAACGCCTCCGCGCAAAGTTCGACAAGTTGACGGGTTCTGTGCGCGAGACGCTGTTGCAGGAGAAAATCGCCAAGCTGATTCCGGAACAGCAGGCCGTCCTGAAGCTTGCCGAAAGTGAATTGAACGAAACGAACTACCCGATATACCGCACGGCCAAAGAAAAGACCCCAATTACACATGCTGAGGTGGCTCAACGGGCGCCCGCCGAAGTCCGCGATCAGGCCACCAAGTTGGCGGCCAAGTTGGACGAACAGGAAACATTGGCGATGCGCACGGCGAGCTATCGTGGGACCATTAATTACGAGTATTGGGAAACTCGCTGTGACGCGGAGCAGACCGAGACCGCGGTGAGTGCTCGGGAGTTTCTGTACAAGGCCGAGAAGGCCAGAAACAAGGCCGATTTGGAGACCTCACGCCAGATGTACGAGGCGTCGTTCAAGCTGTGGAAGGCCCTGTTCGACAACCCAAAGTATGAGAACTTTGTGCTTCGTGGTTTATTGGAACGGCGACGCGAGGATTTGAGCAAGTATTTCAAGAAAAAGGGGGGCAGCAAACCTGCCGAGAAGCCGGCGTCTGCCGAGAAGCCGGCGGAACAGGCGGAATCGGCTGTGAAGCCGGAGGGTGCCGAAAAGCCTGCTGAAAAGCCGGAGCCTGCCGAGAAGTCGAACCCCACGGAAACGCCCAAGAAGGCGTAATCCTAAGTCGCGACAGAGGAATCCGTCGGCTGACGACCGCCGCTGGCTCGTCAGCGCGCCGCGACAGGGGGTGGGGACGCCGGTCGATTTCCGCTATGATGAAACCATGAGCATTCCGCAAGTCGTCATCGTCGGCAGACCGAACGTCGGCAAATCGAGCGTCTTCAACTGGCTGGCCGGCAAGCGGCTCGCGATCGTGGATGCCGTAGCAGGCGTCACGCGAGACCGCATGACATTCCTGATCCAGGAAGACGATCGGTACTTCGAGATCGTGGATACGGGCGGGATCGGTATCAACGATGTCGACGATCTGAGCGACGAGATCGAGCAGCAGATCACCATCGCCATCGACTCGGCTCACCTGATCTTGTTTGTCGTCGACGTACGCGACGGTCTGACGCCGCTGGACGAAGAGGTCGCTCGACGCCTGCGCGCTATCGACAAGCCGGTGATTCTGGTAGCAAACAAGGCCGACGGCGAGAAACTCGACCCGCAGGCAGACGAGTTCTACCGTCTGGGTCCAAAGCAGATCATCCGCGTCAGTGCCTTGCGGAACCGCCACAAGTCCGACCTGCTGGAGGCGATCCTGACCCAGCTGCCGCCGCCGGGCGAGGAAGAATCGCAGGCTGAGCCGGAGATGAAGGTCGCCGTGGTGGGCCGTCGCAATGTCGGTAAGAGCACGTTCATCAACACGCTGGTCGAATCGGAGCGGCTGATTGTCAGCGAGGTGCCTGGCACGACCCGCGACAGTGTCGATGTCCGCTTCGAGTTGGATGGCAAGACCTTCCTGGCCATCGACACGCCGGGGGTGCGCAAGCGGAAGAGCGTGCGTGAGGACATCGAATTCTACAGCTTGCACCGGGCTCAACGCAGTGTCCGCCGGGCCGACGTCGTGCTCTTGTTTTTTGACGCAGGGGCGCAAATCAGCAGCGTGGACAAGCAGCTCTGCCACTATGTGGAAGAGAATTTCAAGCCCTGCATCTTCGTGGTCAACAAATGGGACTTGATGGCCAAGGCGATGCCGACGGAGCGTTGGGCGGACTACTTGCGGGAGACGTTTTCCTCAATGTGGCACGTACCGATCGCCTTTGTTACCGGGCAGAGCGGCCGGAATGTGAAGAAGCTGTTGAATCACGCGCAGATGCTCTTCAAGCAATCGCGGCACCGGATTGGCACGGGCGAGTTGAATCGTCTGCTCAAGCGAGCCCTGGAGAATTTCCAGCCCCCGTTGCACCGCAACTTGCATCCGAAGCTCTACTACGCCACCCAGGCCGCGATTCAGCCGCCCACCGTCGTCCTGATGTGTAACGATCCCAAAGCCTTTTCGCCATCCTACCGTCGCTATCTCCTGGGCGTGTTCCGCGACCAACTGGAGTTCGGCGAAGTCCCGATCAAGCTCTATTTCGAAAAACGCTCCCGCACCGAAAGCCCGGACAAGGCCAAGACCTGACAACTACTATCTGTTCCTGTTGGGCTACGCCCGGTGGCTTACGGAGCGAGACCAGCGTGTGGCGCGCTACCAGCAAGCGATGTTCGCGGTGCCAACGTGGACCAGCGGGTCAAGAGGGAGTACCGCGACCTGCTTTTGGAGAAGGCACCAAGGGCTTGGGCGAGCTTGATGTATCCTACTCCGAGCTAGAGGGGCGAATTGGGGTGCCTCACACCGGATCCACGGTAGGCAGTTTGCCCCCGTCGACAAAGCTGGCCAGCGATCGGCAGCGGAAGGGTTGCTGCAGCTTGCGGACGGCCTTGGATTCGATCTGTCGCACGCGTTCTCGCGTAACTGAAAAGACCTTCCCAACTTCCTCCAATGTGTAGGCATAGCCATCGGCCAAGCCGAACCGCAACCGCAGGATCTCGCGTTCGCGATAGTTCAATCCCTGCATGGCTTCCTCAAGGCGGCCCTTCAAGGCGTCGCGGTGTGACTTTTGCAAGGGATCATCCTGCCGATGATCTTCGAGAAGCTCGCCGAAGTAGCTGTCGTCGTGATCGCTGATCGGTTGATCCAACGACAACGGCTGGCGGGCCATTTTGAGGATACAGCGGGTGTCTTCGAGCGGCATCCCGACGCGATTCGCAATTTCCTCAACCGTCGGTTCTCGCCCCAGTTCCTGGGTCAATTCGCGGCTGACGTTGCGGATATTGCTCATGGTGTCGATCATGTGGACCGGCACGCGGATGGTCCGACTGTGGTCGGCGATGGCCCGCGTGATGGCTTGACGGATCCACCAGGTAGCGTACGTGGAGAACTTGAAGCCACGTGCGTATTCGAACTTGTCGACCGCCCGCATCAAACCCGTGTTGCCTTCCTGAATCAGATCCAGGAAACTCAGCCCGCGGTTCCGATACTTCTTGGCGATGGAGACGACCAGTCGCAGATTCCCGGCGGATAGGTCTCGTTTCGCGGCGTCGTATTGTTCGCGATACTCGGCGGTCTTCTGAATCCGCCGCCGGAGCGTGGCCGGACTCTCGAACGTGATCCGCATCAGATCGCAGAGGTCCTGACGCAATCCCTTCAGCGTGCGGCGGTCGCCCGCACCGCTGGCTTTCGCCTCGCGTATCTGGCGTTCGAGCAGTTCCATTCGCTGGTACACTTCCACGAGCCTATCGAATAGTGGCTGCAGGCGATTGGTCCGCAGGTTCAGCTCTTCGATCAGACGCACGGCCCGATTGCGCCGGCGTACCAGCGCTGCCCAAGCGACTCGCCGCGCGGCGCGCGGTTGGCATTTGCTGATCGCGATGCAAAAATCGGTTCGATTGCGCAGCAGCAGTTGGTGGAGCGTTTTCACGTTCGGCACCAAACGCTTCAAGGTCCTCTTCTTCTCACCGATGTTGGTCACCGAGACCTCGACAGTACGGTCTAACCGTAACTCGCCGGATCCCACCTGTTCCAGGACATGGAGCGCGCCCTGAAGTACGAAATCGGTGGCCAATATGCTGTGGCGATAACGGGTTCGCGTACGTTCGATTTCTTTGGCGGAGGCAATCTCTTCCGCCCGATTCAACATGGGGATTTGGCCCATCTGCATCAGATACATCCGGATGGGATCCTCGGTGGCACCACATTCGCTCGACCCGTAGATGTCCACCGCTTCCTGGGGCAAGTCCTCGTCCGTCCCATCCGACAACTCATCGCCTGCGACGTCTGCAGACTCCTCATCCGGCGGCTCGACGGCGTCCTCCAGCAACTCTTCGTCAGCGGAGACGTGAACGGTGCCGCTGGCTTTGGCTTCCAGGAGCGGATCCTCCATGTCGCTCATCCGGGTAGCTCGTCGCCTCGAAGCAGGTACTGTCGTTCCGATGCGGGTAGTCTTACGCGTAGTCTTTGACACCGATTGCCCCTTCTAGTGTCGAATGGAATTGCCGAACCGAATGTGGTGGGGAGGGAAGGCACTTCCGATACCTGACCTGCAGCCACCCGCTGTGTTTATTGCAAGTCGTTGAACACCAAGCAGTTAACGCCAAGTTCAGAGAAGAATCGGCCTGTTGCTTTCCTGCATCAGGGGTGGTGCCGGAGCCTGCGGATGTCGAGATTTCTCAACGGCCTTGATCGGAACGTTGCGCAAGACTCTAGCGGTGGATCATCGTAAGCGCGAAGCGTCAGCGAGGAAATGCCGCTCTCCCTCGCTGACGCTTCGCGCTTACGATACACAACGTTCTGATCAAGGCATTTCTCAACGGTGGCGGAGTCGTCTAAAGCCAAGAAGGGAGAAATGGGTGTCCTATCGTCGCCGCGGGTAAACTCACTATAATCGGCCACAGACATCGGCTGCAAACATTAGGAATCGCACATGGGTGACAAGAGCAAAATTCTGATCGCGGATGACAACCAACCTAACCGTGAACTGCTGGAGGCTTATCTCGCCGAGATCGACTGCGAAGTGGAAAACGCCGTCGATGGGCAGGATACCTTGGTCAAAGCCAAGTCGCACCAGCCGGATCTAATCCTGCTAGACGTGATGATGCCGAAATTGAGCGGATTCGAGGTCTGCCGACAACTGAAGGACGATCCAGCGACCAGTCGGATCATGATCCTAATGGTGACTGCGCTGAACGAACTCGGCGACATCGAGCGGGCAGTCCAAGCCGGCACCGACGATTTCCTCTCGAAGCCAGTCAATAAGTTGGAACTGGTCAAACGCGTGGAGAACATGCTCAAGCTGAAAGACATTAGCGACGAGAACGAACGACTTCGTCGCTATATCGAAGAAATGGAAGAAGGTCAACAGCCGCGCTAGCGAGCTGACCGACGCCATGTTTCGAGAACTGCCCACTCCTGCCGAATTTGCGCCACGAGAGAGGCTGACTGCGGATCGACACTCGGCCCGGCCTGGCGGTCTCGCAGGCCGCTCATTTCACAGCTCGCTTCCACGTCTCATCCTGGTGACGCTGGCGATCTCCGGCTGCCTTGGTGGCGGGCGACCGCTTGGGATCTCTGCCGCCATGGCTGCGGACAGCGAGCCCGGCGACCATCCGTCGACTGCCAAGCCTACGGCCAAGAAATCGGGATCGTCGAAGACTTCCTCCTCGCGGCTGTTCAGCGAAGTCACCCGCACCTCGGTCTTCGGTCTGGAGGGCCAGGGCAGCACCTTCGTGTATCTCTTTGATCGCTCCGGCAGCATGTCGGACTTCGATGGCCGGCCGTTGGCGGCGGCCAAAGCGGAACTGTTGAAAAGCCTCCAAGTGTTGCATGCCACGAATCAGTTTCAGATCATCTTCTACAATCATGAGCTGGCGTCGTTCAATCCTTACCATCCCCAGCCGCCGCGATTGATGTTTGGCGACGAGCGAACGAAAGAGCAGGCCGAGCAGTTCGTCCGCCAGATTCGAGCCAACGGGGGTACCCGGCACGTGGAACCGCTGAAACTGGCCCTGCGGTTGGCTCCCGACGTGGTATTCTTCCTCACGGACGCCGCCGAACCTGAACTGACGGTGCAGCAATTGGAGGAGATCGCCCGACTGAATCGGGGAACCGTCATCCAGGCGATCGAGTTCGGCGTCGGCTCTCCCGCGGGCCGGGACAACTTCATGATGAAGTTGGCGCGACAGAGCGGTGGCCGATACGTATACGTGGACGTCACCCAATTGCCGAATCGGTGAGGCGGGGAGCTATTTCTTGCACGTCCAAATGGTTTGGCGTTTGGCGTCCAAGCGTTGCGTGCCGCGGCCACCGAAGCGGATTTCGATGTCGGGCCGCTCTGCGACTTGTCCTTCGATGCGCAATTGATGAGCGCCTTTCGCCAGATGCACAGGCACAAACCACCAGGGCGTACCCCGAGGCCAGTCTTGCGGTTTGCCATCCACCCTTAGGCTGCGAATGTCTGCGTGGCCGCGAATCTGGAACTGGTACACATCGTCGTCCGGCACATGGAAGTAGGCCTCCAGCATAAACAAGCGGCCTTTCTCTAGTCCCGCACTGGCGAGCAAATCCTGGGCGATTCGTTCGACCACCGCGGGAGTCTTGTCGGGCACCGTCACACGGAACCCGGTGGTGAGTTCTTGTTCCGGCGGCGATTCGATTGCCGGCAGTGGAGGCGGCGGGATGATCGTGAGTTCTAGCGGTTGGCCCAACACCGACTGCACGGTCTCGCCGCCGATCAGCCCCAGCGACTGCAACCGCACGGGGCCCTGTCCCAGCGTGCGCGGATCGACGTTCACACTGCCCTGCGGGCCGGCGATGCGGGCGATAGCACGCGTGTTGTGCGCGAAGACGATCTCCCGCGCACCGGGCAGAGTAGCTTGGAGTTCGAACGGCTTGTCCCAGGCAATCTCCGCGGTGTTCGGTCCGGTCACCTGCAAGGCCTCAGTGCCATTGACGACCACGACCGGGATCACGAGCCGGCCTTGAGGGTTGACCGGGTTGCTGCTGTGAGTGCCCAACGTGAACTCGTGCCAGCCATCGGGGAGCTGCTTGGTATCGACGTCGAGGCTGTGTTCGGGTTGGACCTGCGCGACGCGCCGACCGTCGAGATACAGATCCACCAGGACCGGCGCGGCGTCGCCCGCCGTGCTCACCTGCGGCGTGATCTTGATCGTGTCGCGAACCGGATCGTGGGGGCGCAACCCGTCGACGCTCACGTCAATCTTGGGTGCCCACGGCTTACACAACGCATCGCCAACGATTAACAGCTGATACGGACCGGCGAGTGATTGGTAGAACGCTTCGCCGAGCGTGCAGCCGCGGGCGTAGTACAGGTGAATGAAGGGCGTGGGGAACTTCGCCTGGATCGCAAACGGCTCGGTCACAGTCCCGGAGGCTCCCGCCGCGCCGTAGCGGAGGAACTCGGTCAGCGGCGTTTGGCCGGCGGTCTCCGGCAGCTCCCCGCCACAGCTGGTCAGGTGTTCGCAGATCGCGCCGGGCAGGATCGTGCTGCCACACTTCGACCACTCGAACCCCGCGCTGCCGACTACCGCGCCCGCCACATCGGGCTTGTTCTGTGGCAACACGCCCGGCTCGATTACCGCGTTGACGCCGAGACGCTGCAGTTGCTCGACGGCCCCTCGAAACGCCCACTCCCGCGTGGTCGAACGCACGTCGCCGTTCTGCAGAAGGTAAATCGTACCCTGGGGACGCGTGCCATCCACGGCCGCGCTGCGCCGCAAATACGCAATCGCCTCGCTGACAGAATTGCCGCGGCCGCTGGTACAGGCCAGCATCGTCGAGAGTAGGTATCGCGCTCCGCTGCCCGTCGGCCAGTCGAGCCCAGCGCTAAAGCCGACGGATGGTTCGAGGTCGAATCGCTGCTCCTGTATCTTACTGACTTTCCGTTGTTCCTCGGCGGTCCACGCTGTGTCGTGCGACTGCTGGACCACGCGCCGGGCGTATCGGTTGCAGCCCAGATCGAGATAGCGGAGATCCTTGGCCAGCACCAATTGATAGAGGTAGGTCAGGCCATTGATAGACGCCACCGGTGTGATCACCCGCGGCAGCTTGCGATCGCCCACGTCACCCGACACGCTGATGGCTGTCGGGAAATCGGTCGAGTACAGCACATAGTCAATCTGTCCGGCTAGTCCGCGTTCTTCGATGGTCTTCAGCACCGGCAGCAAGATCTGCTGGCGGAACGACTCGATCTCCAGGTGCTCGAAATCCGTGAGCCCCGACAGATAAATCACGTTGGCCGGAGGAATGCTCCTTAGCCGAACGTACTCGTTGGCGATCCGTGTCGAGGCCCAACTGTCTGAGTTGACTACGACGACCGCATTCTCCGGCAGGCTGCCCGCCCCGGCGAGGCTGGCCTGGACGATGAGCAGCAGACCGGTAATGACGAGCACCCAACGGTTAGGCACCGCGGTAAACTCACTCCCTCGCCCCAGTATTCCGGGGAGATGGCTGGGGTGAGGGGCAACAAAGCTGGAGATCGTCTTGGTCGTGACCGGGGAGTCGGACGAGGGTCTTGGGTTCATGAGCGGCCTCGAACAGTTTAATTCACGGCACCCGCTCCAGTTTCACATAGTCGATCCCGGCCATATAAGCTTTCACAGCTTTCTCATTGGCGCCGACGATTTCCAGCGTCAGCCGATGCTCACCCTTCTTCAGGTCGTGCACGCCAAATTCTTGCGCGCCGGTGGGAATCACGGCGGGATTGTAGAGATCCACCGGAGCACCGAGTTTCCGACCGTCCAGCGAGAGTTGCACAATGCCGTAGTCGCGAGCCTTGGTGAGTTGAATGGTGAGTTTGTACTGACCGTCCTCTGGCACAGGGACGGCCAACGTGAGTTGGTCGCCCGGCTTGCCTTTAGTCCACCACAGCTGCGTCGAGTCGCTCCAGCCCTGGCCGTGGCCATCCATCTCTTGCGGATTCGCCTGGCCGCCGGTGCGTTCGATGATCTTCAGCGCCTCGCCCTCCAGCACGCCGGGCAATCGCAGGTTGGTCGGCGCGACAAACCAGCCGATGCGTTCCGCCAGCGGCAGCTCCGCGTAGCCGTCCGCCTGGCCGGCGGTCTGGTACCAGTAGACGGTCGAGGCGTAGAGTGTGGGGCGATCGTTGGAATAGTATTTCTCGATTGCGGCCTCGAACTCGGTGTGGAAGGGGATGTTGTCGGTGATGTGCCAGCGGTTCACGCAGACGTGCCGGCGGTTGTTGCCGTCGTTACGCGGCTGGTTGTGAAAGGCGTTCGTGAACAATTCCGGGCAGCACCAAGCGTACCCGAAGTAGTCCTCGGACCCGGTGCCGATGGTGGACGGGAACTTCTCGCCGTCCACGAAGAACTTCTCGTCGCCCTCCCCCCACCAACCGCCGCGAGGGTTCCACACGTGCAACATCACGCCCACGAAGCGGCCGCAGCCCTGCGTCTTGAGCATCGTCCAGTCGATCTTGCGGCGGTCTGGATCTTCCGGCAGGAACGCATCGCGGTGGTACTTGGCGTGGAAGCGGCCCAATTTATCTGCCGGACGAGTCACAGGAGCATGGGTCACGTGGAGGCTGACCGTACGCTTCTCGCTGCCGCTATGGACCAGCTCGATGTGGGCCTTCTTCCCGAACGGCATGTACCACAACGCGTAGCAGCCGTCGTCCGTCATGCCCAGCGGCAACGACCGATAAGAGTTGTAGCCGGGCGCTGCGCCGAAGAAATCGCCCAGCGGCGCCCAGACCGCCGGCTGCGTGTCGTCGTCCCAAGTGATCCGCAGGCACAACTCGCGCAGCGGTTCGATGTCGCCGGGTGCGGCCGGTAGATCGAGTTTGACCCGCAGGGCCGTGATTGCTCGTGGCCCGGCCAAATCGAGCACCGTCTTGGTCTCGCCACCGCCGATGGTGACCGTTTGCGTCTCGGTGCGTTGGCCAGCTCGTTCGCCTGCCGGGTCCTCGCCGAGTTTGGTTTCCAGGAACTCATTCGCCTGGGCCAGCGCCGCGGTTTCCGTCGGCGACAGACTGCGTTGGAACGTCGGCAGCTCTGTGCCCTGGGGATAGGTGGTGTAGGTGAAATGGTAGTAGGCGCCCCAGCCTTTCTCGGCGATGATCTTGCAGGATTTCCGGAACGGGATCGGCACGTAGCAGTTCCAACCGCGTCCCAATACATGGCACAGAGCTTTGCCTTGGAACGGCGGTTCGGTGCCATCGAAATACTTGTGGAACGGCAAGTCCACCACCGGTTCCGCGGCGCCGTCCAGGTAGATCTTCACATGCCCCTTGTCTGCGGCGGCCGACCAGATCCGCCAGATCACGCCGGGACCCTCCATCTCGGCAAACACCTGGAATTCGCCCTCGCGCCGGATGATGCCGTTGCCGTCGCCGTTGGCGTCCCAGCGCAGGTACTTCCCGGTCGCCTCGTCGTACTTGCTGGCGCGGTCGTAGCTGGACCACTGCTGACACTTCTCGCCGGGCACGGGCAGGACCGCCAGCGATTCAAGATCCGTCACGCGTTTGACGAGGTCCAGGTAGGTCAGCTGCTCACCGGCCCGAGACGCGGGAGCGGCGCAAGCCAGCACGAGCAGCATCACGGAGTGTTTCCAGAAGTACGTGGCGAAGGTTGAACGAGGGGGGCTGAGTCGCATGGTCAAGTCCTTTCTTGTGGTGGTCTAGGCTAGCTTACCGAACTCGCGTGTGTACTGGATATTCGCGGTGATCTCGTCGAAGAACCGCGGGTACATACCGACGAGCACACCGTCGGTCGGCTTGATATTTTCGAAGGCGAAGCGGAAGGCTTGCCGGACCGTATCCTGGTTCGTACACAATCGCCCGGCGCCAAGGATCTTGAAGCCCAGGCAGGGTTGCTTGACCTGTTGAATCACGCGGGTCATCACGCGGGGATCGTGGCGATAGAAGGGATAGACGATTTCCAGGGTCTCCGGCGGAGGCGTCTTGTCGTTCGGCCACTTGAACGTTTTTCGCGTCAGGAAGTAGAAGCAGCCCATGAAGAAGTCGACTTCCCAGCCCTCGTCGGCGATTTGCTGAAGGCAGTCCGGGTTGTGGGCCGAAACTGCGGCCAGGACGCCGTGGTCGTGTGCGGCTTTGACGTAGTCATGAACCTGCCCGCTCTTACCCTCACTGAATAGCCGGTCCGTGACGCCGCCGTGGTGGACCATGGCGATCGGCTGGCTGCTCTCCACGCTGCGTTTGATTCCATCGCGTTGGGAGTGTAGGCAGAGGAAATTCATGTGCGTGCCCTGCTCGCGCACTTTATGCAGGATCGCTGTGGTCTTGTCCGACTCCGAGAATTGATGCGTGTTGATGCCCGCCCGCTCGCAAGTCAGCAGGAACTCGGCGGTCCGGTCGACCGTGAAGTACTCCTGCATGTGCTGGTCCATGTGGACGCCTTGATAGGAATGCCCGCCGATGGGATTCCAGCCGGCCACGAGTCGCGTGACCTGGTACTTGCCGAGTTGAATAGTCGGCAGCGGCGTCTGGACGGTCGCTGGCGCCGGTGCAGCGGTGGTATCCGCAGCGGCGCTGACGGTCAGTCCCGAAGCTGCGGCGAGCATTCCCAGTTGTGACAGGAACTGTCTTCGTTCCACGCGTTGAGCATTGTTGTTGTGCGGCATGGCCTGAGCCTCCAGGAATTTTCTTTGGCGTACGGAGCACTGGGGGCCGACGACATGCAATGGCCCGCGCCCCGAAACCATCGACTGGTTCCACGCATGTGATTTGATAGGCTCGTCTAACCCGGCACAGGGTTAGACGCCCCTCGCCAATTACTGCGACTTCGCCCGACCACTAGTTGAGCATGGTCGCGTGCACGAATCCAGTCCAGCTAGCGAAGATACAGGCCGACGACCTTGTGACAGGGGGCAGGTTGTGCCGCCGGGACGGGCGGCACAACACACCCTGGTCGGCAAAAACTCACCAATGACGGCGCGCCGTGGGTCCGGCTCAGCTCCGCGTAATTTCCAGTCCGGTTTCCGATACGCTGAAGTCGACGAATCTCGCCTGGCGGCCCAAGGGGGAGGCTTCCAGCGTCCGGCGGATTTGGACGGCGGCCGCCTGATCTTTGGCCAACATCAGCAGATAGCCGCCGCCGCCGGCTCCGAGCAGCTTGGTCGCTGCCAGGTAGTCGTCGATGCGGTCGAGGATCGCCTGGACTTCCGGCGGATTCGTCCCGGAGTCCAATCGCTGGTTCAGCTCCCAACTCCTGCGGAGGCACTCGCAGAGGCCTGTCCACTGACCGCGCAGCAGGACCTCGTACGTGACCAACGCGTGTTCTCCCAGCTCTGTCAGCACCCCCAGATGCTCGCTCGCATTTAGGAACATGCCCCGCACGATCTCCTTCAAAATGCTCTTGGCCACACGCGTAATGCCCGTGTAGTAGAGCAGCATGCAGCTCCTGGGAGCGGGGTCCGTAAACAGATGGGCTGGCAGCCAGCGGATGACCGGACTCTGGTCCAGGCCGGGCTGCGTGTCGATGAGCTTCAAGCCGCGAGTCAGGCCACCCACCTGATCTTGCCAGCCGCCGCCGGTGGTCAGCAGCTGTTCCAGGGCTAAGGTGCGGCGGCAGATTTCCGCCTGGTCCCAACCGAGATCGCACAGGTCTCCGAGCGTGCCCAGCAGCGTGGCGGCCAGAATACTGCTGGTGCCCAAGCCAGAGCCTTTGGGCACGGCGGCGAGCAGCGAAATTTCAATGCCCCCACCGAACGTCTCGAGTTGATTCTTCAGCGACGTTGGCGCGGGCTCGGCGCCGAATTCCGGCAGGAACCCCGCCAGGGCCAGCGCCGCTTTGGCGACCGAGAATCCGCTGCCGACTTCTCCATACTTGCGCAAGTCAGCGTACGACGTGATCCGCTCCTCGACCCCCAGGTCGATGGACCGGAGGACGATGCGCGGTTCCTTCGACAGTTTCACGAAAGCTTGCACCGGCGATTGCCCGTTCAGGTTGACGGCGACGTTAACGACCTTGCCCCCGTAGATCAAGCAGTACGGAGGCGTATCGGTCCAGCCTCCCGCCAAGTCCAAGCGGACCGGACAACGCCCCCAGATGATCTGGTCGTCCAAGAGCCGTCGCGCCGGACGCATGGGCCGTTGGCGGACACTCCGAACCACCGCGTCCTGCAGCAACCGGAACGCCTCGTTTTCGTCCGCCTCCCAACGCTTCTCCTTCCGGAGGCGGCGCACGGTCGCCGAGAACATGCGGTGATGCACGCGGCGCATGAGCGGCGCACTGGCCGGCTCGGCCTGGGGCAACGGATGATTGCTCTGGGCATACGCCGCCGCCGTCCGGGCCAAGTCCAGGTGATAGAACACGCTGTGCGCCGAGTTCCTGGCCAAGGCGAGCAGGGACTCGGACTGATAGTGACGTCGTTGCTCGTACAGCCGCGTCAAGTTGGCCTGCTCGCTGAGTTGATTCGCCGATAAGCGAGGGCCATCGAGCCAGCGACGAGCGTCGTGGGGCGACGCACCCGTTGGCTCGGCGTCCAACAACCACTGGAGGAAGCCTTCCTTCAGATCGCCTGTTCCCAAGACTGGGAACAGGGCGGCTTCCTGGATGTCCGTGTCGGGGGTGAAACCAGCGTCCTCCCAACGCAGACCCCGCTGCTCCAGCCAAACCTTGGCCGCGGCTCCGCACCACGTGGTCCGGCTGTCGCCCATCCGACCGCGAAATGCATCGTCCAGGCCGTAGATTCGCACGCCATAGCCGCTGTCGCCGATCGGGACCAAGTCCAGGCATACGCCCCGCGGCAGTCGCAACGCCCAATCGTTCTCGGGGATACCCGTGAGCACGTGTTCGGCGGCCAGCGTCCAGCGGGCCGGCAGGGCGGCATTCTCGACCCAGAGCGTCTGATGCTCGGGCCGTAGCCGCAGGCCCAGCCGCGTATTCTGAACAAACATTTCCGGGTGCGGCTTGAGTGTGTTCGCGCCCAGTTCGCGTTGGTCGAGTACGAGGTTCTGCAGCCGCAGGCACGAGCTGACCAATTCGCGACTGGTGCCAAAGTGGTAGAAATCTCCCTGCGGCAGCGGCACAACCGCCGAACTCAAGCCGCTGATCGCGGCGTCGGGACTCACGGGCGAAGTGCCTAGTGCCAGCCCAAACTCGGCGTAAAGGTTGTAGGGTCGAGGCATCCCGTTGGCGAAGCGTGCCCCGTCCCAATTCCAACCCGCCCGTTCCATCACCACCCGCACTGCCTTCTCACTCAACAGCCAAATGCCAGTATCAATCAGGAACAGATGTTCGGTCGCCAGCTGCCGAATGCGCTCCGACGAGGGCTTGTGCAGGAAGAAGCTGAGGCTGTGGGGTGAGCTGCGGCTGCAGAAGAACACGCCGTGACCAGTGGCGGTTTCCGGAGCGACCCAGAGTCCCAAGCAGACTACGTCCACATCCGGCAGCGGCGGCAGCGGTCCTGTGGATCTGAGCAGCACGTCTCCGCACGTCACCATGGCCGCGGTCGCCGACGGCGCTTGAGCGAGGATCTTGCGGCACAACGGCAGCTGCAGGTCGAGCAGCGTCTGGTCCAACCGCTGGCCTCCGGCCCACCGAAGAACCGGGAGCGGCAACAGGATTTTGCCCGTCGCCGCATAAGCGGGCAGGCGCCGGCTCTGTCCGCCGGAATGCATCAACAGCTTCTTCGACGCCCGTAGCCACTGGGGAAAACCCAGGCCCGCCCCGGTTTTCTGCCAAGCCTGGACCAGCAGGTTGGCCGTCGCGCCGCCCGAGCCGAGCTGGCATCCCGGCGGATCGCAGCCTGGCACCCAGGCGGGCAAAGGCTTGGCCTCTAACTCGGCGAAATGCGTCACAAGATTCGCAGGCAAGGACAACAAGATTTGCATCACACATCCCTCATGCGGCCTTCGGCCACAACCCAGTAGGTCAGGCTTTCCAGCCTGACGCGAACCAAGCGTCAGCCTGGAAAGGCTGACCTACCACCTGCGCGCACCGTGCGCAAATCCCCCGACCCCCCTTGGGTCACCGTCGCGTGAATCGCATTCTACCGCACCAATCTTCCGTGGGTAGATCTCTGGCCCAGGACCGTCGTATCTGAAATCCTGCGTTCTTCCGTGTGAAATCAAGCTAGCACACGCGGTGGGGTGCCACTTTGCAGGTATACGAGACAGAAACCCCTGGAATTCCGCGATTCTTGATGCGCTGGCCCTGATCTCCGGCCCGAGCGGGTGCACTCGCCCACTTGCAGTCGGAGGCTGGGTCGACGGAGAATACGGGACGAAAGGTGCGCTGCGGAAGTCCGCGCTGGAAGGTGAACACCGCGATGGTCGATCAACTGAACACCGAGGGGGCCTCCGCTCCGTCAAGCCGGCCCACATGGACTCCGGAACAAGGCGTCCGGCTGTGGATCGACCTGATGGAGACCTGCGACCAATTGCTGGTCGCAGGTTTGGAAGCATCCCTGGGTCCGGACGGCAACCTGCGGGAAGCTTATCGGCAATGGCACGCTGAGAAAATGCGGGAGCACGACGCGATGATTTTCCACATGGCCCAGGAATTCACGGAACGGTTATCAAAGCATGCCTCCTAGGCCGATCTTGCAGACCCTCGATGCGATCTGGTCCGCGCTGGAGCAACTTCAGCTCCCGCTGGCGCTGATGGGCGGTCTGGCCATGTCGACGTGGAAACACGTGCGGGCCACGCAGGACGTCGATCTATTGATCGGTATTGGATAGGAAACAGCGGCAACACGTGGAAGTCCTGCTTGCATACCAACTGCCTGTTGGGTTCTGGCTGTGCCTGGGCACGCTGCTCGCGGCCAGCGCGACGACCGGCGTCGTGGCCTTGAGGCGACGGCAACAGGCATTCGTCTACCTTTCCGGACTGCTGCTGTACGCGCTGGGCCTGGCAGCGCTCGGCCTGGGCGAGATCCAGCGTGGCTACTCGCCTGCCAAGTTCTTTGTCTGGGGCGGCGTTTGCGAGTGGGCCGGTTTTGTGCTCGTGGCGGCCCTCTTGGGCTGGGCGCTGCGGAGCATTAAGCCGGTGGCGGACGCGCTCGGGATGGCCGACGCTTCCGCACGCTCGGCCGGAGAGTGGTTCCCCCAGTCGCAAGCTCTGTTAGCGGCGGCGGTCGCGGTGCTGGCCGCCTGGATCACGCTGGATTTCACCTTCGACGGGATGGGCGAAGGCATCGCACTGCTCGGCTGGTCAGGGCGCCGAGCCGGTTGCCCGGCCGCGCTGATGCTCGTCGGTGCGGCGATCCTGATGGCTTGGCAGACCGCTGGCGCCTGGCATGCCGGCTGGCAATACGCCGCCCTGAGTGCCGGCGTGCTGTTCACTAGCTCGCTGGGCTGGGCCCGCCTGGACTCGGCTGTCGCTCACGCGGCGGGTGATTCGCCCTGGTTGCACCGCAGTCTGAACCTGTTGATTTCCGCGTCGATGATGACCGTGTTGACCCGCTTCGGGCTGGCGCGTGTGCTGCCCAGGCAGAGTGACTGGATCCCCCGCGCCCGCCGCGCCACGCCGGTGTTCGGCGGTCTGGCCCTGCTGCTGCTGGCCGTCATATTGCTGCAGAAGTTCTGGCTGCGGGGGCCGTAGCCTGGCTCTCCAGAGCCGTGCAGTTCGACGCGAAAACCTGTCCACAGAGGCTTGCGCGTTGGTTCCTGCCTGGGCCGCGAAAAATTGTATCCCAGAGAGTCCTTGCAATGGTGAGATCTGGTCCGGCTTTTGTTCCAGCTTGGCATGTCTGGTCCCCATCCGGGCTTGCCCCGGTGGAATTGGGTTTCGACCACTACGTCGGC
>JAPLNJ010000354.1 GCA_026692885.1 Planctomycetota bacterium
GCGGTGCCGGACCTGGAAGCGAAGCCGGCGGCCAAGATCAAGAAAGAAGCCGCCGCCATGAAGAAGACGCTCGACGGCGAAGGCTTGATCGCCGAGTTCGTCGCGCCGCGACTCTGGGAGCATCCCAAGGGCGTCGATGGCGGCTTTACCGCGAACTCGCCCGCTGGCCGCCAGTGGGCCATCGAGCGAGCCAAGCGGACCATCGACATCGCCGACGCGTTGGGCACCAAGCTGATCGTGTTGTGGCTGGCCCGTGAAGGCACCTACATTCGCGAATCGAAGAACGCGATCGAAGCTTACAAGAACCTGCTGGACGCCATCAATCAGATGCTCGAGTATCACCCCAGCATCCAGATCGCGATCGAGCCCAAGCCGAACGAGCCGATGGACCATGCCTACCTGCCCACCATCGGCCATGCCTTGGCCATCGCGTACCAGAGCGTCGACCCGCAGCGTGTGGGCGGGCTGATCGAAACGGCCCACGCGCTCTTGGCAGGCTTGGATCCGTCGGACGAAATGGCTTTCGCGCTGTCGCACAACAAGTTGTGGAGCGTGCACCTGAACGACCAGAATGGCTTGAAGTTCGACCAAGACAAGTCGTTCGGCACTGCGAATCTGCGGGGAGCCTACAATCAAGTCCGCGTGTTGGAACTGGGCGGGTATCCGGCTACGGGCCGCTTCGTGGGCTTGGACGTCAAGGCCATGCGCACGCAAAAGGCCGCGAGCGCCCATCTGCACCTGACCAACAGCCGCGCCATCTTCCTGGCGTTGTTGGACAAGGTCCGCAGCTTCCCGAAGAAGGTCGAGCAGCAATGCCTGGCCAACCAGGACTACGAGGCTTTGGAGTTCGAGGTGATCAAGCACCTGCTGGGACGCTAATGGAGTTCGAGGTGATCAAGCACCTGCTGGGACGCTAAGGACCGGCGCATCAATAGGTGTCGGATTTTCAAAGTGGTCATCACGCTCCGCCGTGATGACATGTCGCGCACGCTGGAGCGTGACGACTACGATAGTCCCGACAGTTATTGGCCCACCCACCATGAAGAATCCAGGTACCCCTGATGCAAACGCTCGTACCGCGGAAGCCCTGGTATCGACTGCTCTACGTTCAAGTCCTTCTGGCGGTCTTGCTCGGCATTCTGATCGGGTTTGTCTTTCCGCCGTTCGGAACGACTCTGAAGCCGCTGGGGGACGGGTTCATCAAGCTGGTCAAGATGATGATCACGCCGATTATCTTTTGTACCGTCGTGCATGGGATCGCTTCGGTAGCCGACCTGAAAAAGCTTGGACGCATCGGCGGTAAGACGCTCCTCTACTTTGAAACGGTTTCCACAGCGGCACTGATCATCGGCTTGGTGGTGGTGAACATCCTCAAGCCTGGCGCCGGCTTCAACGTTGATCCCCAGACATTGGAGGCCGACCTCAGCCACACCTACACGCAGACAGCCCAGGCGTTGAGCACGGTGGACTTCCTCCTGACCATCATTCCCAACACGTTCCTGGGTGCGTTCATATCGGGTGACCTGTTGCAGGTCCTGCTGATCGCGGTCCTCACCGCCTTGGCGATTTCGTTCATGGGCGAGCGTGGTCGACCGCTGCTGCAGGTGATCGAGTACGGCTCGGAAGTGTTCTTCGGCGTGATGCGCATCGTGGTCAAGGCGGCACCCCTCGGTGCCTTCGGAGCGATGGGCTTCACCGTCGGCAGTTACGGCATCGGCGTGCTGGGCCATCTGTTGGCGCTGATGGCTGGCTTCTACCTGACGGCAGCGATCTTTGTTATCGGGGTGCTGGGGCCGATTGCGTGGTACAGTGGCTTTTCGATCTTCCGATATCTGAATTACATCAAGGACGAACTGGTGCTGGTGCTCGGCACCAGTTCGTCGGAGACTGCGCTGCCGGGCATGATCGAGAAAATGCGGCGTCTGGGTTGTTCGGATTCAACGGTCGGTCTGGTGATCCCCACGGGTTACAGCTTCAACCTGGATGGCACCAACATCTACATGGCGATGGCTGTGGTATTCCTCGCCCAGGCCACCAACACGCCTCTCGATTTGCGGCAGCAGATCAGTTTGTTGTTGATTGCCATGATCACCTCCAAAGGCGCCAGCGGTGTCACCGGTGCGGGCTTCGTCACCTTGGCGGCGACCCTCCAGGCCGTGCCCAGTGTTCCGATCGAGTCGCTCGCGCTGCTGTTGGGCATCGACCGCTTCATGAGCGAATGCCGCGCCATCACGAACCTGATCGGCAACGGCGTCGCGACCATCTTCATTAGTCGCTGGGAGAAGGAAGTGACGAAAGAAACGCTGAACGCGAACCTGCGTCGGCCATAAGAAAAAAGCCACGACCGGCAGGGCCGGTCGTGGCTTCAGCACTCACTCACGATCAGAGAGACGAGTGGCTATTTTTCGCTCACCGCCGTCTTGTTTTCCTTTTCCAGCCTCACGACAACCGCGAAGTCGGCTTCGGCTTTCTGCAGCTCGCCGAGTTTCTTGTAGGCCAACGCACGGTTGCGGTAGGCCAAGTGGTTGCTCGGCTCGATCTCGATGGCCTTCGAGAAGTCCTCGGTGGCCTTGGCATAGTCAGCCATGCGGGCATAGGCGGCACCACGATTGTTATAGGCCAAGCTGTAGACTTCGTTCAGCGAAATCGACTTATTGAAATCGCTGATCGCCTCCTGGAGTTTACCGCCGGCCAGGAACGCACAACCGCGATTGTAGTACAGTTCCGCGTCCGGCTCTTTCACCTTCAGCAGCCGATCGTAATCGCGGATCGCGTAATCGTAACCACCGCGGAGCAGGTGCGTCGCGGCCCGGTCACGGAGGTAAGTGGCATTCTCCGGCTCACGCACGAGCAGGTCGTCATAGTGACTGACCGCCGTATCGTAGTCGCGATCACGGACGCAGTCTGCCGCTTCTTTCACGACCGTCTCCTTGGTCACGACGGTGTCGTCGTCGCCGCCAGAGTCAGGACCACCAGGGCCAGGTCCGTCACCAGAACCGGGGCCCGCACCGCCCGCCGCGACGATTTCATTGAAACCGGCAGTCGGAGCGCCACAGGCAGCCGTGGCGGCGACCGGACGCCCTTCCGTCTGGGCGGCTTTCGCAGCTTCGGCCGCTTCCCGCAATTTGGCTGCGGCGGCCGCCAATTTCTCGGACGCCAACTTGGCCTTCTCGGCAGCATTCTCTGCATCGCCCTTGTTGGCTTCGCCGGGTTTCTTCTCGGCAGTCGCCAGCCGGGTCTTCGCGGCCTTCATCGGTGATCCGGCCTGACCTAACAGCTTGCCAACCTCGGGGCAGGCCTGTCCGACCTTGCTCGCCACCTCGTCAGCCGTCTTGCCCACGTCGCCTTGATCCTTGGCCAAGCTCTCGCACTGCTCTTTGGCCAGTCCCTGTTCCTTGCCGGCTTCGCAAGCCTGGGCCACCTGTTTCTCTTTCTCAGCAGCCTTCTCAAGCGTCTCGGCACCCTTCAGCATGTCTTCGGCCGAGGCACCCTTACCGCTACCTTCCGCGCCACGTCCCACGGCGAAGAAGCTCTGCGTCCCCGGAGGCAGCTCGGCTGTTGGAACTTTGAGCATGTAGCCATCCTTGCCCTCGGTGTCGGATCCTAGGTACTGATCCTTCTCGGCATTGAACTTGCCATTGCCATCGGCATCACGATAGAAGTCGACGGCAATCAGAGGCACCTTGGTCTTCGCGGACTTGCCCTTCTGGCCCTTCTCGGCAGGCTTGGCATCGGCCGGCATGCCCTTTTCCAATTGGCTGGCATTGGCCACCAACGTGATCGTCTCACCCTGCTTCACTTTGGCCGGATAAACACCCAAGGGAGGCGCTGGCTTGCCGCTATTGCATTTTTCGCAGCCCTCGCCATTGCAGTTTGGACAAGCCGTTCCGGAGCAGGCCGGGCAGCCGCAGCCGGGACCGTGGGCACAGCCGCCAGTACCACCATGGCCACCGTCACTGTGTCCCCAATCGCCGTGATGTTCGTGCTCGACGCGATCAGCGTATTCGAAGTCGATCTTCGCCATCTGCATCATCGCGGCCGGGCGGCCCACGTCGCCCTTGATGGCGTGCAGTGGTTGCCACGGCGTATTACTGGTGTTGCTCTTATGGGCAAGGTTCCATAACCGCTGCCACTTGTCGATGGATTCGTCCAACTCCGGCACATGCTGCTTCGGGTCCAGCGCCAGCTTGCGCAGATTCTCGCCGCGATTCTTGTACGCCGAGGGCAGTTCCGGATCCAGCTTGATCGACTCGTTGAAGTCATTCTGAGCCGAGACCAACTCGTTCTTCTTCTGCAAAGCCAAACCACGTCCGTTATAAGCGTGGGCGTTCTTCGGATCCAACTCGATAGCTTTCGAGAAGTCCTTGATCGCGGCGTCCGTCTCATTGCGGTTCGTGCGCGCCATTCCGCGGTTGATGTACAATTCCGCGTTGGTCGGGTCTTGATTGATCGCTTGGGTGAAGCGATCGGCCGGAGCGGCTTCGGCTTCCTTAGCGGCCTCCTCACGAGCCGTTTGCTCTTTGACAAATTTCTTGTCTGCTTCGCTCAATGTGGCCAACGGAACCATCTTGATCTGGCCGTCGGCAAACTTCAGTTTGGCTTGATTCCCTTCCACACCGAGGTATTCGGCCTCGATCTTGGCCTTCCCTGTCGCGTCGGTCCATTCCCGCGCCGTAGCAACGGTGGCCAACAGTCCGACGACCAGCATACTCATCGCCCAGCTTTTCATGACTGCTATCCCCTGTTCTAGAAATAGGTTGCGCCGACTTACCGAACGCCACCAAAACCCAAAGTTCCCCACCGCGGGATATACAAAAACCGCCCCGCGGAAACGACTTACCTTCTTTCCCCAACCATCCTGATCTCGCTCCCACTCCCTCTGGACACATCTTTCCAAGAGCCAAGCTCGGTCATGATCCAGCGGCCGTTCACAGTTTATAGCGATCGGCCCGCCGAATTGTACTCGTTCTAACCATATTTCGCCATGTATTTTGGCCAACCACGACTTGCGACGCCTCCGGACGAACACAGCATCCCGACCAAGGTGCCATTATCGCGTCCGAGGACAAGGCGGTTCTGGCCCACGATCATTGCCGCCGAACGCACGGCCACACGCACGCTCTGCTTCCACGCCGCTTGCCCGTCTGCGCGGACGGCGTGGACGAAACCCGCATTGTCGCCGAAATAAATCAGGTCATCGTCGCCAATGACAGGCGTCGATTCGACGGCGCCCTTGGCTTCGTATTCCCAGCGAATCCCGTGCGTATTGCCGTCGACGCAAACCAGCTTGCCTTTGTCCGATTGCTTCGCCCGGACCAGACTGACGCCGACAAAAATGTCCCCGTCGCCGCTGATAACCGGCGAGGCGAGCATCTGGCCAGCGATGTGGACTTTCCAAGCCGACTTTCCGTCCATCCGGAACCCATACAGATGTTCGTCTCGACCGGCCACGACGACTGTCGCTCCCAGGGATAACGCCGGGGCAGAATTGATGAACCAATCGGTCTTGCCGCGTTCCTCCAGCTGGTCCCAGAGGTTTCGGCCAAAGCTGCCGCTCAGGTCGATGGCGTACACAAAGGCATCTTCGCTGCCGATGTAGAGCACGTTCTGGTGGATAAGGCCGGCCGAATCAAATTTCTGCCGCGTCCGAAAATACGCAGCTTTCTTGAACTCGCCCGCAGCCGTGACTTTGTACAGACCTCCGCCGTAACCGGAGATGTAGGTGTTGCCCTGCTCGTCGACCACCGGGGCGGCCCAGCCCAGCGGTTCGCCCACCTCAATCGGGTCCCAAACCTTTTGGCCGTTCTGGTCCAAGCAGTGCAACACCCCGTCGCCGGCGTGCACGCGAAATAGGCCGTCGCTGCCGAGTACCGCAGTGGCAGGGATATGGGCGCCGGTGTCGTACTCCCACAGCTTTTCCAAGCCTTGATTCTTCCACTCCAAGGCCATGACTCGCTTACCCAGACACACGACAAACCGCGCTTTGCCAAACGGCATGGGGCAACAGCGAACCGGCGCCGTGGAATAGGCTTGGCCAGGAATTTGTTGGGGGTATTCCCAGACCACCTTGCCGGGCACCTTCTTCTCGGGCACCTTGGCGGGCTGGGCCTCGGACACCTTGGCAGGCTGCGCCTCGACGGCTTCACGAGATTCGTGTTCCGGCGGTGCAGCTCTGGCTGGGGATGATGGTGCAACTGGCTTGGGCCGGGGAGCATGTGTGGGCTCTTCGTACGCCGGCGCGACGGGTTCGACCGGCGCCGCAGGCCGCTTGACAGGCATCGACGGCGGTCGGATTTCCGGGGGCGGTGCCGCTGGTTCCGACGCAGCCGCCGCTGGCTGCAACACCGGCGGCGGAGCGGGTACGACAGGTGCGGATGGCGCGGTGGGTGTGGCGTGGACCACTGGCGCGGGCGGCGTGTAGGGCGGCGAGTAAGGCGGCACCAGGGGTGGAGCCAGGGGTGGAGCCAGGGGTGCCGGGGCTGGTGCCGAGACCACCGGTGCGGCTGGCTGCGGAGGCGGCGCCATGGGAGCCGCGGACCAAGCGGGCGCGGCCGGCACGGGTGAAGCCGGGTAGGATGTAACAGCGGGTGCGGGAGGCATCCGCTGTGCGGGTGGAACGGCCGGAGCCGAAGGCACTACCGGGGCCGCCGGCGCGGCGAACGGGGACGCCATTGCCGGAGGGGGGGGGAAGGACGGCACTCCCGGGAAAGCCGGCGGAACCAGCGACGGCGCCGGAGCAGCGGGAGCCGGTGGCGCAGGGGACGCATACGGTCCCGCGGCGGGGGCACCGGAAAACGCCGGAGCGCCAGGCAGCGGTGGGGCCGACGGCAGGATTGGAGCCCCCGGTGGACGCAACAGACTCGGCGGCGGAGCTGCCATCCCAGCGCCCAAAGGACTCTGGGGAGTCGCGGCAGGTGGCGCACCCGCGGGCTTTTCCTTGAACAGACCGATGCGTTTCTGCCCGCACACCTGGCAACTCAGCGGGGGGGTCGGCCGCCGGACCTCGGCGCCACAGTGGCCGCATACAAAAGTCTTCATCGTCGTCTCGCGTTCCTCTTAGGTCGGTAGGTCAGGCTTTCCAACCTGACGTCAGGCTGGAAAGCCTGACCTACGGCGAGGACGTCACCTGACCGACACGTTCGCCTTGGAGTAGACCTTACCGTTATCCCGCAATACCACCCAGCCATAGACCTCCGCCACTTCGACGCCGCGTTCTTTGGCGTTGTGGGCCTGCATGTCGTAGCGATCGCCGACCTGCGCAATGGTGATGCGATTCGGGATGCCTTCGCGTTCCAGCAGGGCGTGAACCCAGGCAATCAGTGCGTCCCTCAATCGCTCGTCGCCGGTCGGCTTCCAGCGGTAGAAGGCTTCGCCAACATCCTTCAGCATCCGGAGCTTGCGTTCGCTGTTCGCCGAGCGGAAATCCATCAACTGGCCGACCAAGCCCTGGCCGTCGTTGTCGCCAGCATACACTTCGGACAACAGTCGCCCGCTCAAGTAGGCAACCGCCGGATTGGAAGCGCCCTCCGGACCGAAGACGATCTGACTCCAGTTCCCCGCTCCCGCGCCGCCGGTGACGGGAATCCCGGTTGGGGTAGGAGCCGCTCGCACCGGCGCCGGCGGAGCGACGGGGGGCGGCGCCGCAACTACGATCGGCGCGGCCAGCGGCGGTGGCTCAGCGGCCGGCAGAGGCGGAAGTTCCACGGACGCCACGGGCGAGGCCGGCGGACGCTCCTGCGCGGCGACGGTCGGCGGTGCCGCTCTGACCACGGGGCGCGGCTTGACCTCTTCCTGTTCCTGAGGTTCTCGTGGCGGTGGTGGCTCGCGAAGTGGCGTGGGTGCCGCGGGCCGCGTGGCGGTCTTATTCGCGGCTGTGGCCGGGACTCGGCTCAGATGCTCGGACAGAGCATCCAGGACGATGCGGATGGCATGGAAACCTTCCTCAATCTTTTCGACGTGCGGCCGAAGCACCTCAATAATTTCCGCAAGGCTAGGCGCGCCGCCGGAATCAACTGCTGGTCTGCGTGGGTCATCGATCATGGTGTCGCTCCTGCTCAAGAAGTACGAAGGACTAAGTACGAAGTAAGGAATACGAATCGCACAACCCCAAGCATGACGGACGTGAAATCAAGCAAACCCCGCGTCCAATCCTTAATCCTTAATCCTTAATCCTTCGCCCTTACCAATTATCTCCGTCCGATCTCGATGTTGTCCAACCCGCCGGTGTCGAGGAAGTAGCTCTCGTCGGCCAGTGTGCGCCAGTTGAAGAACACGTTCTCGTCCAATACCGCCGGCTGACCAGCGACGTTTCCCATGACCGAGTCCAATTCCAGGTGCTCCTCCACCTCTTCCGTTGCAGGGGCGCGGCGGATTCGAACGGTGATCTCGGTGGGGCCGATGCGATCATTGGTCTCCATCTTCAGCACGTAAATCGGCGTGGCCTGAGACAACTCTTCGCCTGACATCTTGCGGCCGATCACCGCCCGCAGAGCGATCGTCGTGAATTCGGTCCATTCGTCCTTCGTGTTCACGTCCTCGACTGGATGAAACAGGACGCGATCTTGTCGGATCGTGGATGAAGACTCCGTCATCACGCCCCAGAAGTACGTATTCTCCGTGTCCTTGCCTTGCATCGAGAACTTGAACTGGGCCAGCATCCCGTTGCGTGCCATGAACTCGATCGCGGCGCCAACGACAACGGCGCTCTTGGGATCGACGATCAAGCCCGGCTTGCTCCCCTTGGGATCCTGGTAGGGATACCAGTTGCCGGCGTAGTGATTGAACATCGGCAGGATGCGGGACGGGTGCAGCGGTAGGTATTTCTTGACCAATTGCTGGATGTAGCCCAACTTCGAAGGCTGGCCCGCCAGCAGCAGGATGTCGGCGTCGTACTCGGCGATGCGAGTACAGAAGTCGAACATCAGGTCATCGAACACCTCGTGCACCACGTCTTCGAAAGCGTTCTTCTCGAAGGTCAGTCCCAATTCCTGGTTCAAATCGTAGTAGCCTGGCCCGCGGATCTTGTTGACGACCTGCTCCAAGGACTCCAGCACCGCCGGATCGACGATTTCCGGATTCGTGTGACTGATCTCGACGTGTTCTTCGTCGCGGCCCACGCCCACTTCATCCACCGCCGCCTGCAGGCAGGCTTCGGCCAACGGCACAAACAAGCGGTTGACCCAGTCGACGCGTTGCGAGGTAAAGCCGCGGTTCTTCGGCACCCGCGGTCCGAACAGCAATTGCGTGTCTTCCTCTTCCAGACCGATGGCACTGGCAAACTTCGGCACGACGATGCGTTCCAGCATGCGTTTGACCAGTTGATCACCGGCGATCGCCACGCCGTCCTGGTGCAGGACCTTGCCGCGGATATAGTCGTCGATCCCCGGCTCGTACACATAGCTGGCGATCATCAAGTCCGTGGTGCCACCGCCGATGTCGATACAGGCGATGCGCAGTTCCTTCCGTTTGAAGTCCTCCTCCGGTGCCTCCTCGGTGGCTGCCGAGCCACCTCGCGACGGCCTGCCCGCCGTGGGCCGGCTGGGACGAGCGGGGGCGCGGCGCCGGCCCGCCGGCACCGCCCCGACTGCGGCGCCTGCAGCTCCCTCGTCGCTCGGAGCGGTCTGCGAGCCTTTGGACCGGCTATGATCCCGCGCTAACGCGGAGAACCAGAGGCGGGGATCCTGGCCCAACATTTTCAATTCCGCCCAGATATAGGTCAGATGGACGGCACTGGCCTCGTCGATACTGAATGTCAGCTGCGGCTTGACCCGCTGATGCTTGCCCAGCGTGCGGCTGAAGATGGCGATCGCCTTCTCACACTGTTGCTTGTACCGTTCTTTCTCCGGCTGGAACATGCCGCTGGGGAAAGTCATGGTCAGGCTGTGGAGCTCGCGGGTCCGCGCGGGATCGTCCGTACGGCTGCGGTAGCCGATCGAGTTGACGTATCCGTAGGCCTGACACAGCATCTCGTAGATCGCTGTGGTCATCAGGCAGCGTGGCGCGTGAATCGGCTTGACCGGCACCATCTGCGCGAACTTGTCCGGCGGCGGATCCTCCTGCTCGACCAGAAAGTCGCGGTCGTCCTCATGGATGAACTTGAGTAGCGCGCCATGCAATTTGGCGGCAAACTCGCCCGTGCTATCACGGTCGTGCGGGTCCGCCATGTACCAAAAGGCGCCTTCCAACCAGGCGGGGTCATCGGCCCAGAGGTAGCGTTTGGGGGAACTTACGCCCAAGCGGAAGTCGCCTTTGGCGTGCATAATCTGGCAGACATCGTCGACTTCACGCCCCATCCGGGCCATCGACCAATCGTCAAACAAATTCGGCCGGATCGACGTTTCGCGTTCGCGGGCCACCTGCTTCTTGCCGAAGAGGCCCTTGACGGTCTCACGGTAGAACTCCTTCTTCGCCATTTCCGGCGGTTCCGGGTACGGGGTATTGGCCCACCGGGTCTTGGAGGAGAACCAGCGGGCGTTGGGCCGGCTGATGTGCTCGCCTTCGTCGTTGAAGTGGTCCAGCGAGTAGCGGTTGGCCAGTTCCAGGGGCAACATTTCGGCGGTCTGCGAGACCTCGCCCGCCATCTCGATCAGCAGGGCTCCGGTACGGCTATTGCCGAAATCGACCACCATGTGCACCGGCTTGGCGTCACCCGCCGTGGCCGTGGCGGCGCGCAGACAGAGCGCAACTTCCGGGAGACCTTGCAGCGGCTGACCCTGACGATCCAGCATATTCGTGAGTGCGAGGTGAAAATCGCCCGCCAAGGTCGCCGGATCCGCAAAGTAGCCGACCTCGGGATCGCCCAAGCTGGTATCGACCGCCAGGAACAGCTTGCTGACGTGCGACTGGATGATCTGCCACTGGATGTACGGATACGGGAACGCCTTGGGCTCGTCGTCTTCATCTCGGTCCCGATCCTCTTCGTCCGACTCTTCGGGCAGGCATCGGCAGTGCTGCCAGCCATACCCGATCTGGGCCGTGGTGTAGCGCCGTCCGGATTGGAGCGGGACGCAGATGACCTGAACTCCGGTGTTCGCAAACAAGATATGCATAGGCTTTTTCGTTCGTTTCTGATGGCCGCGAGCGGCGGACAGGCGTAGATCTCAGCAGTGCCTTTAAGAACGGCCGAACAACTTCGGCATTTGCTTTTCTGCCCCCTCACCCCGCCCCTCTCCCCGGAGCGCCGGGGCGAGGGAGTTATTCTTCGATTGTGCCCCTAGAAGCTCGCGCCCAGATAGTTGTCCAAGATCTTGCGCAACTCGCTGTTTCCCGCCGGCACGCGCACTTCCAAGCCAGCCCCGGAGGCCAGGAAGTCCGGTAGTCGGCTGTTCCAGCGGGTCACCAGGGACGACATCAAACCGAATTGCTCGACGCTGGCCTCTTCGACCTCGGCGAGCCGTTCGTCCGTGGGGCCAGGATTCATCACGTAGTCGTTCATCATGATGCCGACGTACTTACGGCGTGCCCGACGTTTGGCGGCCTCGTCCCGCAGCTTAAGATTGACGACCTTGAGCAACTGCTGGCGGATCTGTTCGAACGTCTGTCCCGCCAGCATGGCGTCGCGCAGATACCGGGTGAACTGCCCGAACTCCTCGGAACCCAGCCAGGGCCCGCCTTGCGGGTTGGACTGAGTGTTCTGCTCCCAACGCGTCACCGCGGTCTGGGTGGCCCATTCGTGCAGGTACTCCTGCAGCTTCTTCGTGAACCGGCGATCCATCGGTTCGGGCCGTCCGACACCCGTGCGCACGGGAATGTCCGAGAAGTCGGATAAGGCATACTGGTCGCCGTCGTCGAAGCCGAGCGACTTTTCCAGCATGGCAACCCGATCATAGATGGCTTGCGGGTTTGCCGTGAGCCAGGCCAGCATTTTCTCCGCGCTCGTCTTGCGCTGCTCGCGGTCGACATTCGAGTCGGCATTCACGTACCAGCCCTGGGCCAGTTGCAGCAAGCGGCTGCGCACCTCCTTCATTTGGAGCTCCAGCTGATCCTGTTTCTTGTGCGCCGTCGTGACCTCGCGCCAACCCTGGCTGATCAACGACAAGCAGCCGTCGCCGTCACTCATGGCGGCGGCCCATTTCTTCTCCGGATCGGCGACGTGCTTCTGGACCATTTTGGCCGCGATGAAGGCCTGGCCAGCCCGCTCCCATTTTTCCGCGCCCGCCTTGTCTCGCTGTTCCTTGTCCGCGTCCCACGTGCCGGGGTAGCGGATCGGGTAGACGTTCTTGAAGGGCTTGCCCTCGCCGCCAAAGTCCGTCATCACCTCGCCCAGGGCGTCGGATACTTGGGCCAAGCGGGTTTCATACAGCATGGCGTTGGCGTACTCATCCCGGTTGCGGAACTCTTCGTCGATGCCGGTGACGCCCAGGAACAGGGCCGGCAGCGGATCACGGACCTTGGATGGCCACACGTCCTCGCCGTAGCGTGCGCGGCCCCAAATGTCGATGTGGTGCTTCATCTGGGCCGTGACTTCCAGGTTTCCACCGCGGGCCAGCAACAGCAAGGTCTGGATCAGCATTTCCTCCGTGTACCGTTCGAACAGATAGGCTACCTTGCCACGTTTGACGATCTCCATTTGTTCTTCAATCGTATCCGCAGTCTGCCGCTTGCCCTGCTCGGCTCCTTGCCGCCCGGCCCGCATGCCGGGGATGTCGAGAATGTCGATCGACTCGATGACCCTGCGCCAATCCTCGTTCAGCCGATGCGGCAGCACCGGCAGCACCATCTCCAACATGGAGGCCTGGATCGTCTCCAGTTCCTCCCGGCCGCCCCCCCGACCGTCGACCCACTCCAACACGTGAAAGCCGTCTTTTTCCACCAATCGCATATCTTCCCAGGCGACCCGCTTGAAACACCGCGAGTTGCGGCGTTCGTGCAGTTTGGCTCGTTGGCTGTCCAACAGGAACCGCACTCCGGCCCAGTGCGTGAGAATAGCCGGATCATGGTGGTCGCTCCAGACGCGGGTCAGGAAGTTATTGATCCGCATGAACATCTGGGTCAGCGTCGGCCAGTTATTCCAGAACATGTTGGCCGCCAGCGCAATGTAGCCATCCTCACTCAGCGCATAACGATTCAGCAGCCCGTTGATCACCGACTCTTTCGCCTGAAAACCACGCCGGTCGCAGCTCCGCATATAGGCGTAAGCATCCAGCAGATCCAGTCGCCAGCGGCGGTCCACCTCCGCACCCTGATAGCGTCCGGCGACTTCGGAGAACATGTCTTCGAGTTGCTGCTCGGTCCAGTTGCGATCGGGCAAGGCACATTCCACGTGGAACCCGCGGGCCAACACGCGGAGCCACTGGGCCCGCGTCAAAGCCCGGACCATGACCGGATATTCCGGCGAGATGTTGGCCGCGATGCGGTCCTTGGTGGTGAACCGCGTCACGAGCGCGGTGGCTTCGTTCGAGCCACTTTGCGGGTTGAGGTCGGTATCGAAGGACAGGTACTGGTAGTAGGAGGGCGGCCCGTGTTGCTCGTCCCGTCCTACCGGGCTGAAATCATCACTGCTGGCCAGCAGCACGCGGCCCATGAACAGACTCTTGCCCACCTGCGACGGGCCATACACGGCCGCGGAGACCGGCACCTTGGCCGAACTGTACAGATTCGACGCCAAACGCCGCAGTCGGGTCAGTTCAAATTCGTCGCTGCCCGGCACAGGCAACAAATCGGCCGCGATCCGCGACGCGTTATGCTGGTTGACCCAATGGGCTAAGTCCGTAGCAAGATTTTCGGTGTCTTCCGCCATGCGAATGATGCGGCGGTCACGATCGTCTGGAAACCCCACGTGGTTGCAAACTCCATGTCAAGGACTTGGATGACCCGCTGAACGTCTCGGAATTGTCCCGTCCACAAACCAAAAACGCAAGCGAGGGTCGAACGAACTCTCCCTGGATTGCGTGATCCGCAAGCTGGTCTACTTCGGTTTATCGTCGCTTCGCCAATCTCGGTTGTACTTCTTTAACGCGTTCAGCACTTTCGAACTCTTCGCTCCGGTCTCGTCAGAGGTCTCGGACGAAGACTTCTTTTCCGGTGCTTTTCTTACCAGTCCCACTTTGCTCCGCGTTAGCGAACCAGCGGGTTGATCGGCTGGTGCGCGAGTCGCCGATCCAAACGGGCGCCGGGTGCCCGAACCGTAGGCGTCCGGCTCGTCAGGCGTCCCGCGCGAATGCGAACCTTCGGCCTCTGCGGGAATTACGTTCGCGGGAGTTGCGTTCTCCGGATTCGGCGTGTCCGATCCGTCATCCGGTTCCGCGTCGTCAGCGGGCGAAGGCTTGGCATCGGACGGATTGGGTTTTGCCGGTGCGGAGTCAGGCTTCGCCGGTGCGGAATCGGGTTTAGCCGGTGCGGAGTCGGGCTTAGCCGGTGCGGAGTCGGGCTTAGCGGGCGCCGAATCCGGCTTAGGCGGCGCGGAGTCGGGTTTGGCCGGAGCCGGACTTGGTTTCGCTTCGGGCGCCGGGGATGGCGAAGTGGGCGCCGGGGAATTGGGTGCAGACGAGCGAGAACTCGGAGCAGACGCTCGCGTGGACGAACCGGACGGCGATGCTGGTGATGACGTAGTGGTCCTCGATTCGACGGTCCGCGACCCAGTTCCGCCGGTAACGGCCCCTCCCCGTCCGTGGCGGGTCGTGGTCGTGGTCGTGGTCCGCACCTCGCGCGGAGCCACGACTTCTCGCACCGGTTCGCGGACTGGAACCGTGGACGTCGACTTCAGCGTGGCCTCCGGGATCCCAATCGCTCGTTCGAGCACATCACCGTCCGTCTGGATGATTCTTCTCGGTACCCTCTCGATTGTCGCCGGCCCCTCCGCCCCCAAGCGGAAGGTCACCTGGAAACGTTTTCCATCTTTGCGCTCGACATAAATCTCATAGTCGTCGTTCGTCGTGCGCGGAACCTTGGTGGTACTGACCAGCACGGGTGTCGCGTCGGCCGGTTGGGGCGTCCAAGCACTCAACGGCTTGCTGTCCTTGTCCACCAGCCGATAATCGTCAGCCAATCGCAAATAGGCCTGAACTTCTGCGTTCAGTCCGTCGGCCGCCACATCCCGCGTAGTTACCTCCAACAGCTTAAAGTCGCGAATCGTCTTGGATCCCCCCGGGAAGAAGGTTCCCACGAGGCCGTCACTATCCAAGTACTTGATGATGTCGCCCTCGCCGAGTGGGTGCAGGCGGAGGTACTCAGCCAACTCGGCTTCGGTCATATCGGCCAGACGGCGTCCGTTCACTTCGAAGAGAGTCCGTCCTTGCAAGTCTCTCAAGAGCGAGCCGTCGGCCACCTGGTCCAACACCAGTCCTCCGGCGTCGTGGTCGAGGTAGACATCCCCCAGCTGATTGATGTGCCTCCCCCGGCGGGCCACCGGCCCATGCACGCCCCACACGTCCACTTCGGTATCCAACCGGGCCAAGTCCATGCCGCCGCGAACATCGACGGTGCCTTCGGCCACCAGTGAGGTATCCAATAATCGTGCTTTTAGATCCTGGGGGACCTCGGTCGCCGCCAACGGCAGCATCAGGAGCGTCGTCTTATCCAGCTCGACGTTTTCCACACGAGGCTGCTTTTCCCAATGCAATGCATCCGGCACGACGTGGATGATGCGGCCATCTTCCGTGGTACCCTGGAGGTTCGCTGCCTCCGGCCGCCCCACCTGCAGGCTCATGACCGGCGGCGAGAACTGCAGCGACGCAATCGCACCCTCGGTCACCGTCACCTTGACAACTTTCGAATTGACTCCTTGCGACACGGTAATCTCGGCTTCGCCCACACTGCGGGCAGCGAGGAAGACTTCAAAGCCCGCGTTCTCGGTGATCGTCCGCCACACCTCGACCACCGCAGGATCCGACGACACGGCGTCGATCTTGTCATCATTACCAGTCGTCACGTTGAGCCCGACCAGTTCCACGGGTATAGCTTCCGCGTTGGACGGCTGCACGTCGAACTTGACCTTCAGCCGGCCCTGGACGGTAAAAGCGACTGACTTGTCCAATTCCCCGTAGCTGACCTTCAACGCGCCGGGGGCTTCCGCATGGCCGACCAGATAGCCCTGGTCCACGGCCGCGACAGTCGTGGGATCGACCTTGAACTTTAGCAGGGATGAGCCGGTCAGCGAATGTTTCTCGCCGGCCTCGTCGACACCCATGACATCAATGCGACTGCTTTGATTGACCGAGAACTTGAACGGATCCAGCGATAATTCCAAGGATACGTACTTGGCCTGATTGACGTCCACGTCGAGGGCGGTCTCTGCATAGATATCCTTCTCTTTGTCCAGCGGAGTCGGATAGCGGGCCACCACCTTTGTCGCCCCGGCACTGGTGCCCTCGATCAGACCTTTCTGCGACTCCTTCATCGTCAGCAACCGCTTATCCGGCTTGTCTGGCTGCTCCCACCAGTCCACCAACGCCGTCATATCAACGGTGCGTCCATCCTTGTACTTGCCGATGGCCTTGAGTTGCTTGGTCGAACCTACCGGGACCTTGATCTTGTCCGAAGGTTCGATCGCCAGAGAATCGGGAGGCGACAGTGGCGTGACATCGACGAACGCCTGGGTGACCTGATTGCCGACCATGAAGGAGATATAGGCCTGACCTTCGCTCTTGGTGGTCGCCACCTTTCCGTGCGGATCGAACTCGACGACCCGCGGATCGGTCGGCTGAGCCACCGACCGCGAGGTCACATCTTTCTTGAAGAAAAACCAACGCTGATCCGCAACCTTGTATTCGATGCGGCTGCCCAACGGTCCGGTCCACTCGGCGGGCGTGACGACCAACCTCGGCCACGTGGCATAGGCAAAGCCGCCGATCAATAGCAGCAGTAACAGCAGGACCGACGGCGACAACAGGATGGCGAGCGGACCTTTCCGCTTTCGCTTCTTGGCTTTGCCGCCGTCGGGCGGACGCACGCCCAAGAAATCGCCGTCGGGCGTGTGCCAAACCCGGGCGCGCAGAGGTTCCAAATCAGCCCGTTGGAAGCCACAGCACCAGACCAATCGCCATGACTCGTCGCCCGCGCGGCACTTGAAGAAATAGGAGTCGAAGTCGCTGTTCGTCAAATCGTTCGTCTGTTCGGCGATGGTCTTCTTGAGAATACGAAGCACCATCGACTCGGTCGACGACTCGGCCTTTACCTTCTTGATCTTGTTCCGAATGGCGTCCAGATCGGGGGCAAACTGCTTTTCCAGCTCCGACTGGGTCACCGTGTTGCAGTCAACGTTTTCCAGCCGGCCGCGTTCCTCCTCCGCCATGTAGAAGGCACAGACGTTGGTATTGCGCCATTCCGGCTCGGCGACGTAATCGCCCAACCACTTGCGCAGGATTTGGAAGTTCACGCCCTGCCGGTCCAACAACGGCAAACCCGGCTCCAAGGCCGTGTGCCGATAGTCGCGGGCGTCTTCCGACAGGTCGATGTAGAACAGAGGTGTAGTCATGTTTTGTTCCGCCCCAATAAGCCCCAAGAATCACATCCTGCAGCGGACTCGCCAGCGGCTGCACAACAGCCGATCCCGTCCTGCGGCAGCTTTTCCCGGCGACCGCCGAGCACCCATGCACGGGCCTCACCTAACCCTAAGTCTAAAGAAATCCGCCATTAACATCAAGTCGGCGAGATCCGTGACGAAGGCCAACGGGTGACGAACTGCAGGACTTCGGAAGTCCCGCCGAGTCCTCCTATTGGAACGTAATTCGAAGCCATAAGTACTCACTTCCTATCGCGTTCTTTCAGCCACTTGCTTTCGGCGAGCTCTTTCAGGCTCTTTCTCAGCGAGCCCTTGATGGACTTCAGTGCTCCACGCAACTTGTCCTCGGCCACATCCATCAGGTTCTCATCGGAAGCTTTCCGCGTGGGCGTCGCTCTTTCCGGCCGGCGCCCGCTGATCCGCAACAACAGCATCGTCGAATCGTCGTAACGAATCTGGTTGCCTTGTCGGAGCCCCAACAGCCACTGCTGCCAATCCTCCGGGGTGGTTTCCCAAAAGGCATCCCAGTCCAACGGGAAGCCGGCCTCCAACTGGCGCAGGGTCCAGGCACCGAGGGCGTCGGTGCATAGCACGAGCAGATCGCCCGGATTGCACGCGCTCTCCAGGGCTTCCAACGCCACGGTGTCGGTGCGTTTATGGACGCTCCGCAAGACGTGCGGGTTGTTTTCGAAACTGGCACTGTCCAGAACGGGAAAGGTCTGCAGGACCTGCCCGCCACGGACGTGAAAGAGGCAGCAATCGCCGATGGCATAGCACCGCAGTCGCAACGGCCGGGCAACCCCATCTTGCATTCCGCTGGAGGCCAACTCGACCCACAACAACGTGGAGGCGGCGCCCTCCAGCAACTTCGGCTTCTGGTGCCACGCCAAGGCACTCTCGTCAACCGCAGCGGCCCACGCCGCGCGGTGCTTGGTCAGCCACGCCTCCAGTCGCTCCGGGTCGCGCGTGTCCGGCGTTTCCTCCACCACCGCTTTGGCCAGCAGTCCGGCCCAGCGGCCCGAGAACAGAGTCGTCGATACACCGTCGCAGATCGCCGCCAATCCGCGCGCGGCATCCACCTCGAAGGCATCTTCGTAGCGACCCGGATCCTGAACGTCTTTAGGCAGCCAATAGGCTCGATGTTCGAAAAACATGAGGGGCAGTCGATTTCCATTTCGCGGAGGACGGGTTGCCAATCTGTGCTACAGGGTTAACTCGCGGTTCGTTCTTGTACGTAGGTAGGTCAGCCTTTCCAGGCTGACGGTCCTTTCGCGTCAGACTGGAAAGTCTGACTGACTTGTGAGCGTCATACGCTACCGCAACTGCACGGCCGCCCGCGTGCCCATGTCCAGGAACTTGACCAAGACCACCATGTCCGCATTGAAGGCCATGCCGCGGGCGCCGGGTTGCAACTGCAGGCCTTCTGCCAGCGCGCTGCGATAGAACATATCCGGCAAGACACTGGACATATTGAACAGCACGCGCGCCAACACGTCGGGCAGCCCATCCGGAGTCGACGGAAACGCCACCTGCTGCGCTTGCATCATGGACAAGTGACAGTTGAACAACAGCACGTTCCCGTCCTTGGTGGCCAAGTTCTTGATGGCGTCCGCGTACGGGATCGGATCGCCGTCCTGGGACTCGCCGTCCGAGATGTGAATCACGATCGGCGGGAAACTGTCGGGATGCTGCTGGATCCACTGGCTGAGGATCTGGTACGCCTGATACAGGACGTGGCACATAGGCGTGCTGCCTTCCGCCACGGGGTCGATCCAGATGGGGCTTTCCGAAGGAAACTCGATCCACTGTCCTGTATCCTCGTCCTGAATCCGCTGCACAACGGTGTCGATCCGCGCCGGATGGTTGCCGACGTCGGTGATCGACACCAGCGGCTGGCCGGCCAACGGGCCGACCAGGGCCGGTTGGATGATGGGGTTGGCTTGCTGGTCGGTCCGATAGCCGATCAAGCCCACGTCCATGTAATCGCGAATGCCTTCGTCGCCCGAGGCGCGGATGGACATGTTGTACAGCCAGCCGTTGACGGCCTTGGCCAACTCGTCGCACTTGCGGTACGCCGTCCCGCCGAGTGTCTCGACCATCGAGTACGACTGGTCCAGCAGGAACAGGATACAGGCTTTGTGATCGCGGCTGATTTCACGTTGGTAGGGCAAGGCAGTACCCTTTTTTGTTAGTTGTCATCGGCTGTGAAAATTACGTGCCGTCTTCTAGGGTTCTACGTGAGGCCGTTGGCAGCGGTGATTATCGGCGGAACAGCCTCCTTCGGCAAGACGTTACTTCTTCTTCTCGGCCTCCGTGGCTTTCTTCTCGGCTTTCTTCTCGGCGTTCGTCGTCGGCGGTTCCTCGGCGGCCTTGCCTGACTCCTGTCGCTGGGCTCCGGACTGCTGCCCCACGTCTACCGCTGGCTCAGGCGACGCCTCGGGCGGAAGTTCACCCTCCGTCGCCTGGGTCTTCTTCTCGCCCCGCCAGCCACGGAACAGGCCCCACTTTCGCTGCGGTTGCGGCGGTTGCTTAACCAGCGGTTGAAGCTGACCGACTTCCAGCGGTTCGCTGAAGAAAATCTGGTATCCCAAGTCGACCACGGCCCACACGATCACGTAGCTGCCTTCCCACTCTGGCTGCAACACCACCTGCAGACCGACCGCCGGATTCCATTGCTCACGCGAGACAGTGACCGAGTATTCCGCCGACACGTCGTCGGGCGGGACTTGCGCCCGTGGGCGTTGCTTGCAGAAGACCAAGCGGCAGACGTTGCTGATCCGAGGCGGCGGCCAAGTCCAGACGATCGACACATTTGACTGCTCATCTCGCTGGATCGCAGTGGCCGGGTCCGCGGCCAAGCCGATCCGATTCAACGGCAGGATTTCCGCCTCCAACCACTGGCCGACCAGCGGCTGGTGATGCCGGGACTGCCGACAGATGTCGGCCAATGTCGCCGCATCGAACAGCTCGGCGAAGTCCGCGCGACGGTTCTCGCGGAGGACATTGATCAGGGCTTGTCGCTTGGCTAGCGCCACCTGCTGAATCTGGGTTCGCGCCGCTTGCACTGCCTGAGCGAGTTTCGGCGGCAAATCGATGCCTTGCAACTCGGGCGCGCCGAGCAACCGTTCGGCTTCCTGCAGCTGACCGGACTCCAGGGCCTGCTCGATCTGCTTGACCGCCTCCGCAGCCGTCTGGAAGCGCTGATAGAACGGGCGCCAGGGTTCAGCCTCGTGGCAATTTCCCAGCACCGCATCGTCCCAAGTCTCCAGGACGCGGTGCTGTTTCTCGGCCTCGGGGGCGTCCTCCGGGATCGCCATCAAGGCTTGGATTAGCGGCAGCCGTTTCTTGGCCAACTCCACCCGCGTGTGCAACTCCGCCGACGCGAGGCCCTGCCCCCGCACGTGCCCCAGTTTCCGCCAAGCTTGGAGCACGATGGCTTCCAAGCACGGCTCCTGTAACGCATTGACGAACTCGCGGTAGACGTAAATCCGTTGACGGGCCTGCTGCGAGCGACGGGCCAAGCCTTCGTGGTACGAATTGGGCAGGTGCCGCATCACGTTGGCAATGAACGTTTCGCTCTCGATTGTCCCTGTCTTCTCCACCTCGCGGACCCGCTTGATAATTTGAATGCGTTTATTGACCGCCTGGTACTGCTTGTACATGGGCGAGGCCGGGTCCAAGCCTTGCGCTACATCGGGTGGAACGGCAGCCAGCACTTGTCTGTCGAACGCCAGGGTGGCCACCTGCGGCGATTGGAGCAGCAGTTCCTGCAGCTTTAATAGGCTCTGCCGCCGTGCCAAGCGTTGCTGGACCGCTGGGCGGAAGAGCTCCGCCGTGGGATGTCCCCCGAGCCGCTCCACGTAGTCCCACGCTTCCTGCAAGGCACGGTCGTCCACCTGAGACGCGGCCAGCAGTTCGCGCATGCGATCGACCGTCAGCAATTTCTGGACTTCCTGCTCGTAGACCCGAGCGCTGGCTCGGCCCGTCAACAACTGCTGATACGTCAACCAGGTACTCTTGAGCTTGTCCCAGGCCTGCAGTTGCCTGGCCGAGGCCAATACCCGCAGCACCGGCCGCACCTCGGCGGACTGTCGCGCCGGCTCCAGCAGATGCGCCGCCGCCGGATAGTCTTGCAACAGCCCGGTGGCGTATAACTGTTCGAGGCGTTCCTCGTTCCCCTCAGTCCAGGCTTCTTCCGCGGCGTGTCGGCAAGTCACCCGCTTCCGCGCCTCCTGGACGTAGGGCTGCAGCTCCGACGCGATCTGCTCGCCGGGCCCCAGACGGTCCACCAATTGGACCACCTTGTCCCACTCGTGCGCACTGATCAGACTCTCCACGGACTGGCACCACAGGAGCACCTCGTCCACGGGCGGGAGATCGTGCAGTTTGTACTTGACGAGTTCGAACAAGTAATGGGCCAAGTCGCGGACCTGCTCGTCCGGCGACCGCAACAAATCGTGGTAGAGCGGCGACGCGTCCGGCTTGTCGAAGTCCGACTGTCGAAACAGAATCTTGTCGTAGCCCGGCTGGTCGACGTAAGTCGTCCACAGCTGTGGCGCGGCCGCCAACGCGCGCAGGGCCACATAGATTACCAACGCCGAGAAGTTGTCCAACCCCAGGAACATTGTCGTGTCCATGTTCCGGGCCGGATGCTGGTAGGGCACCATGCCAATTTCCAGATTCCGTTTGCCGACCAGCGACGGCACGCACATGCAGTCGTAGTCCACGAGCTTGAAATGACCCTCCGGAGAAACCATCACGTTGCCGTGCTGCAGATCACCGTGCATGATGCTGTGGTGCGCCAACTCGCGGACTACGTGCAGCCACACCTCGGCGCCGATTTTCAGGGCCTCCGCGTAACCCTCGCGACACCGATCGCGGATCCATTCGAGCAACGTGATGCCGGGCACCCACTCCATAGTCAGCAGCGGGTAGAGCTTGCCGTCGCCCGCCGAGCGCAGCCCGCGCTCGTCGTACTCAAATTTGACGATGCTGGACAGCGTCCGCTGTTCCAGATACTCACTGATCGTACGGTAGTGCTCGATTCGCTCGTCCTGGCGGCGGTTAAAAATGCGGATTGCGAACTCGCTGCCATCCGGACGATAACCGCGATAGACCGTGGCGAAATTGCCACTGCGGGGTTTGGGCTGCCCCAACTGATTCATCTCGACCGAGCACGTCTTCAGCTCCGGCGCGCGAAACGCAACCTGCGGATTCTGCAGCATGCGGGCGAAATCGGAAATCAGCGGCCAAGAGGACATCGGGCGAGCAAGGCCTTAATCGGAACTTTGCGCAAAACGCTAGCAGCGGATCACCGTAATCGCGAAGCGTCATCGAAGAAACGCCGCTCTTCCTCGCTGACGCTTCGGGTTACGTTGCGTAACGTTCCGATCAAGGCCGGCGAGCAAGGTGGCAGTTAGACTCCGGTGGCTGAATCGCGCGAAACCACCTGGGCACCATATCACGATCGGACGAGCTCGCCAAGCGGCCCTAGCCAGGAATCGGGCCGGCCCCGTCGTAATGTTTCCGACTGCCGCGCCGGGGCCACCTGCTCCAGACGCAATCCCGGACGACGCGGAAACCCTTTACGCGGTGTATCGCGAAATCACCAGCGTCACGTTCTGGCCGCCGAAACCGAAGCTGTTCTTGACTACGTGCCGACAACTGACTTCGCGCGCCACATTGGGCACGTAGTCCAGATCGCAGTCTGGATCCGGCGTCTGGTAGTTGATCGTGGGTGGCACCACACCGTGACGAATGGCCATCAGACTCACCAGCGCCTCCAACGCCCCACAGGCTGTGGTCAGGTGTCCGGTCATGCTCTTAGTGCTGGAGATCGGGATCCGGTACGCCCGCTCGCCGAACGCATTCTTGATGGCCAGCGTTTCCACCCTGTCGTTGATCACCGTGCCGGATCCATGGGCGTTGATGTAGTCGATGTCAGCCGTCGTCAATTCAGCATCCTGCAAGGCCAGCCGAATACTCTGTGCTGTGGCGCGCGCTTCCGGATCCAGGTCGGTGATGCGATAGGCGTCATGGGTGCAGCCCCAGCCGCTCAACTCGCCCCAGATTTCCGCCCCCCGGTGGCGGGCATGCTCCAGTTCCTCCAGCACCAGCACCGCAGCGCCCTCGCCGACCACGAATCCGTCGCGGTCGCGATCAAACGGACGAGCCGCCCGAGCCGGCTCCTCGTTGCGCGTACTCAACGTCGACAGGCGATGAAATCCCGTGATGCCGAACGGGTGAATCATGCTGTGCGCGCCACCGGTCAACATCACGTCGGCTTCGTCTCGGCGGATCGCTTCGGTCGCTTCGCTGATGGCTTTTGTGCTGGAAACGCAAGCGGCCGTGAAATTGGCGTTGGGCCCCCACGCTCCGATCAGCCCCGCCACGTAGCCAGCCGCAGAGCCTGGCTCTAACAACAAATCCTCGTCCACCGGACAGCCCCGGCGCGCCTCGTCGACAAACCTGCCCATCTGAAACTGCTCACCCGCCACGGCTGCGGCGGTAGCTCGACAGGCAGGGACGAAGTCGGGAAAAATCTCACCGCAACCGAAGTACACGCCCATCCGCAACGGCTCGATTCTCGCGCCGGGCAGTCCCGCGGACCGTGCCGCTTTCAACGCCGCCGCGACCGCAAACTGCGTCTGCCGCGGATGATGCCGCCAGCGTTCCGGGTCCTCTCCGACCTCTCTCAGGTCCCAGTCGCGGACCTCCGCCGCAATCCGAACAGGAAATCCCGACGGGTCAAAAATCGTAATCGGCCCGACTCCGGATTCGCCACAGACGAGACGCTGCCACACGACATCCACGTCCGACCCCAATGGCGTAACACATCCAGCTCCAGTCACTACGACGCGCCGCTTCATAAGCCAGCCTCAACCTTGCTCTTGCCCCAGAGTTCGCGCCTTTCTGTCCGTCGTCGCACGAAGATCAACGTGAAGTGTAGTTCCCATCTACTTAGTACAAGCTACGCATTCCGCAAAGTTGCCCCAAATATCCACGCCTCCCTGGCTTTCCAATGGACGCAAACTACTAAGTGAATGGCGGCTGGGGCGGAACGCAGCGGTGCCCCAGGGCCCTGATCGGAACGTTACGATCAAGGCGGTGCCCCAGAAATCGTGGACTGGCCAGGGTCATTTGTCGGTTTGTATAATCCTGGCCATGACACCAGAACCATCGTCCCAAGCCGCTACCGAGAGATACCGCAAGTACCTGTTGCGGGCGGGTTTGGCGGTCTTGGGGGTCGGTTTCCTGATCGCCTTGGCGGCCGCGGCGATCCTGGGGCGGGAGATCGCGGCGTTGGAACCGACCGCGACAGCAGTTCACCGGGCAGGCCTGCTGGTCATGCTGGCCGGATTCTTCCTGGTGCTGGGAAGTTCTCGGATTCCACAGCTGCTAACCCGGAGCGAGGGACCCGGCAGAGGCGGCGTTGCGAGGGTCGCAGAGGGTCCTGGGGTGCGTGGGTCCTACAGCCTGGAAGTGCTCTTGGTCGGATGTCTCGTGACGGGAGTAGTGCTGATGTTCATCTTGCTGCGGACTTTGGGTGCTTGGCTGACGATCGCGATGGCGATCGTGGTCCCCGCCATCCTCACCGTGTTGATCGTGTACACGAAAGGCTGGCGCCGCGCGTTCTGCATCGGCGCGATCTTCCCTGCCGGAACCGTGCTGCTGTTCGCGATCTTCTTTACGCTGACGGAGTTCCAGTCGTTGATGGAGTTCGGATATGTGTACTTGTCGCTGTATGGAGCCGCCCGTCCAAACGCCATCTTCGCCTTCCAGATTTGCGTCGTGGGCGGGTGGTTCCTGATGTTTGTGTCCGGGACGATTGCGTCGGTGCTTTTCTCGATTTTGTGTGCCCGCAACGGCGAACCGCGCCCTGGCGAACGGCGGGCGTAAGGCAAGCGGACGCCCTCACGTCTCGTCCGCATCCGGGTCACCCATCATCCGGACATATTCGGCCAAGCGAGATTGCAGATCGACCAGTTCCTGCCACTGGCTGGCATCCAGTGTCACGCGTTCGCCCTTCTTATCGATCTTGACCGAAACAATCAGGTCGCGGATTCGCACTCGCAGATAATCCAGCAACTCCGACAATTGCGCCCGCTGGCCGGGCGAGAGCCGGTCGGGCAAGAGCGGCGGTTCCAGGGACAGCAGAGCCTCCTGGAGTTCCTCGGTATCTTTCCAATTCAGTTCGAAATCGATCGATGAGATGTTCTCCGGATCGACCTTGGGAGGTCGCGCGCCGGGCCACGTCTTGGCACCCTTGCGCAAGTTCGCCAGCCGCTGAGCGATTTGATCTCGGGAGCCGAACAGCAGGACCGAGCGGCCCAGGTGAATCACATCCCCGTAACGCAGGATGCAGAGTTGGATGTCCTCGCCATTGACCTTCGTGCCATTGGTGCTTTCCAAATCTGTGAGCACCAGTCGCTCGCGATCCTCTTGGATCTTGACGTGGAAACGGCTGATCCGCTCGTCGTTCAGTTGGATGCTATTGCCTTCTTCCCGTCCGATGGTGATCGGCGTGTCGAGGCTGTCGTACACTCGACCGCGATCAGCGCCATCAAGGACGCGCAGGGTAACTTGCGTCATGGAACACCGCTGGAGCGATAAAAGGCAGACACCTGACAATTCAAACACTATTCTGAGACTGCGCTTATAGCATTCCGAGGAACGGAGGGTCAAGCCTTGGCCCCTGATTTCTACGAAAACTTTCCGTCGAGTGGTCCAGGCGAACGCGTCTGAACCCCGCCGGAAACCATGGGCCGGGACCGCCCTGGTCAACCCTTGTTAAGCAAACTATAATGCCGTGCCATTTGGTGTACCTGAGTTGCTAAAGGTGATAGGACACGTGGATGGAATGTGCCGTACACTGGCGGGCTGACGCCTGCCGTGGACCGAGTCGGGGTGGCTGGTAACGTGGAGTGGCTCGCACGAGGACTTTGGGAACAGGGTTTGTCATGACGAGGCGCAAGGCATTTACGTTGGTGGAATTGCTAGTGGTGATTGCCATTATTGGCGTTCTCGTCGCGCTTCTGTTGCCGGCGATCCAGGCGGCCCGCGAAGCGGCCCGGCGGGCCAGCTGCATTAACAATCTGAAGCAACTTGCTTTGGCGACGCAGAACTATCACGACACGCACCGCGTGTTCCCCGCTGGCGGAATCAATTGGTCCACGCCTCCTGGCCAGCAAAATCCTCCCAAATTTCGCAACGTTTCGTTGTTCGTGCTGATCTTGCCCCAAGTCGAGCAAGGGCCACTTTCGGCGTCGTGGGATTTCAATGACCCATGGCAAAATGTCTTGGCTGGTCGGGCTGCCACAATCCTCGACACGCTGATCTGCCCCAGCGACTATCTAACGAGCAGGATCGCCATCGACAACAACGGTCAGCAATTCGGCATGACCAGCTATGGCGGCAGCGGCGGCGCGCAGTCGTACCAAGCGGCCAACGCCACGCGCGACGGCATCTTCTTCACGAACAGCGCCGTGCGGATGGCGGACATCGTGGATGGCGCGAGCACCACCTTGCTGTTCGGCGAACGTTACCATCGCGACGTGGACTATGACCTCAACGCCGGGACCTTTACGAAGATGGCTGGCTGGGGGTACTGGTGCCCGTCGAGCGGTGCGCCGGGGATCGGGGATGTGACGCTCGGTACGATGGTCCCGATCAACTACCTCCATTCGCCGGGAGTCGCGGTGAATGCCACCTACGAAGAGCGACGCATCACGGCGATGGGAAGCGGCCACTCGGGCGGCTGCAATGTGGCGATGGCCGACGGTTCGACTCGGTTTGTTTCCGCAACCGTGGACAGCACGACGTGGCGGGCCTTGAGCACGCGGGTGGGCGGCGAAACGATCGGCAGTTACTGAGTCAATGGTTATTCGTCCGAGTGCGGAGCGCATCGCCGACGTACAGCAAGTACAGCAGCGGGAGCTTCTCCTTCGTCACCACGTCGGGGAATGCGCCCAGTTGACCTCGGAGGATCTTCTCGCCGGGATAACTCACGTCGCAGACAATCGCGACCGGCGTGTCGGCTGGATAGCGGTCCCGCAATTGGGCCAGTAGTTCCTGGATTTTGATCCGCTGCGTGAAGAACACCAGCATCCCGCTCAACCGGCCCTGGGGATCAGGAGTGCCCAGGTCACTGCCGGAGGAAAGGATGCAAGACCTTTGCCCCGCGAGGCCCCACTGCAGCACGGCGTTGGCCGCGTTGAAGGAACTCATGCCGGGAATCACGACCGGCCGCAAGTCCGCAAGTAGGTCCGGCACCCAGCCCCACGGGCTGAAAATGCTCGGATCACCATTGTCTGCAAACGCCACGGTCTTGCCCTCAGCGACCGCCGTTTGGACGCGTGTCTTGAGCTGCGTCAAGGCGTCGTTCGTCTGCCGCACCCGCTGCTGCAACTCGCCGCTGAAGTCGTCCGGGTTTTGCCCGCAGTACTGGCCGCCCATGAGCAGCGGCGAGGCCACTTCGACGACGCCCGGCCGAACGAGGGATGCCAGCTCGTCCTTCATCCAACTGAAGCAGAACACGATGTCGGCCCGCTTGAGAAGTTGCGCGGCCTTGACCGAAATCAGGCCGGGGTCGCCGGGACCGGTGCCGACCAGAAACACCTGCCCCTTCGTTTCCTGGGCGGCCTGCGGCGCGCCGCTCGGAGCGTCTTGTGCTGGAAAGGGGGAGGCGGTGGCGGGTTGCACCAGAATCCGCGTAACCTGCCGAATCCAGCGTGCATGCAGATCACTGCCCGGCACGATCACTTGGTAAGGAGCGAGCTTCTCGCTTAGCGGCTCGCCGTTCACGCGATTGGCCAATAACACCGCGCGGCCGCCCAGACTGGGATGAATCTCCGGAATCGAGAACACCACTTGATACCCGTCGGCGGCCTCGACCAGCACGTAGGCCATTCGCAACGCGGGCGGCAGTTTCTTGTCGGTCGCGGCGGGGTCCGGGAAAGTGACTCCGGCAGCACGCAGCAATTCGAACAACAAGACGCCCTCGTACGCCGCTGCTTGGTCGCTATGCGGAATCTGGTCCCGAACAGTCGACTGCGGTAGCTTGGCGAAATCAGCGGGCGTAACCGTGATCGTCTTGCCGGCCTCGTTGCGGACAAGCAGCACCCGCATGCACGGCGCCTGGGCAGTCGGGGTTGGCGCGGCGGGTTCGCAAGCGTAAGCCCACGGGGTGTGCAGCGACAAAGCCAACGACAACAGCCAAGTACACCGAGACATCGTCCATCCTTTCTGAACTTGCAGGGCCGCGGCAGAAGCATGTGCTCACACGCCTCGAACGGCAGTCGCTGGTGCGTGTTCTGTGAGGCAAATGGCACGCATGTGCCGTTAGCTGCTGGCATTATAGGACGCCTCGAAACGGACACAAGGCGGGGCCAAAAACCAGTCTGTCGGAGGAATGTGCGCTGTGGGGCAGATCTTCCGGTGCGTCTCGCCCAAGAACGGACCGGGAGACCCGTTCTGCGGAGCAGCCCCTTCCTTCCGCGTGGCCCAACGTTGTGACGCGGCGAGCGTCTCAATCACGGCAGTGCTTCTGGAGGGTGTCCCGCAGGCGTTGCGAGAACTCGACCTGGACCAGTTCGAACAGGCGTTGCCGAAGAGCCTCGAAATCGCGCACCAAGTCTTGCGCCAATTCTGACAACTCGCTGCGCCGCGTGTCCTTGCCGCCCACTTGGGTCTGGACGAGCGAGACACCCAGCGCCTGCTCAGCCTGTTTGATTTTGTCCCAGACGTGGCGGTAGCTCTTGCCGACCTCGCGGGCTGCCGCCTTGATGGAACCCGTCTGCTGGATGGCCTTCAGAATCTCGCTGATGCCCAGCCCAAACACATATTGACTGTCTACTTCCAGCCAGATTTTCGCCCGAGGCATCACGCGATTCGTAAGAGTACTGCTGCGAGAGCCACGGCCCATGTTTTGCCCCCTGTTCTCCTAGGGAAGATCCGCGTGTTGGGCTTCTTCTGCCGACGTCGGGACACCAAGCAGGAGCGTCCACACCTGCCAGCGGGAATGTCCTGCTCGGGTTACTTGGCCGCGGCGGGCTTATTGGCCCAGTAGTCGAACACGAAAGCTTTGTCCAAACGCGGGCCGACCAGCTTGACGAACTCTTGATGGACCGCATGCGGCAGATAGGTGTCGCGTCCCTGCTCGTTACGGAACGTGACCACGAAGCCATGCGTGAAGCCCTGGGACATGTTCTCGACGCTGACGTCCGTGCCGTGTTCGAAGTCACTGATCACGTCGATCTTCTGCGGCAACGCGACAAAGCCGTCCACCACTTCTTGTATCTGCTCCGCGGTAACGCCTGCCTTGAACTTGAACAGCACCACGTGCCGCAGCACTTGGCCCGGGTGCGTGTTGACGCCCAACGCTGCCAGCATTTTGTCAGCGACAAACCGATTGCCCTGTGCGTTCAGATGCACGCCATCGGTGGTCAGGATGTTCTTCGCGGCGTTGTCGGGGTTGGACCGTTGCAGATAGCTTAGGAATTCCTTGCGCAGATCGAGCAGTTGCGACTTGGTGTCCGTCGCGACCTGGCGGCTGATTTCGCAGTACTCGTCCAGCAGTTTGTCCAGGTCATTGGCACCGTCCTTCTTCTCGCCGATTACGCTGGCCGTGCAGAGAATCACGCGGGCCCCGGCGTCGTTGAGCTGTTTGATCAAACGCTTCAGACCTTGCTCGTAGGCGTCCTTGGGTGTGCCGCGACCTTGCGTCGAATGCCACACGTCGTTGATGCCGATGTAGATTGCCACGATCGTCGGTTTCTTGCTGAGCACATCACGCTCCAGGCGTTTCTCCAGATCGGGGACCCGGTTCCCGCTGATCCCGGCGCCGATCACCTCGACGCCCAAGTCTTGGCAGTATTTGTTGACGGCCTCGCGGGCCAGCGTCACATAGCCGCCCGGCGCTGCGCCGCCCTGCGTGATCGAGTCGCCCAAGAACACGACGCGGTCGCCTTTCTGTAGTCCCTGTTCGGCAGCGGTCAGTCCCTCCGCGAGCAGGCCGAAGAGGAACGCGACCGCCAGACCGCGGAAAGCCCATGATCCGAAGTTCGTAACCCCTTGCTGAACACGTGCTGACATGAGTTGTCTCCTCGAACGTTGTGAAAAAACCAAGCAGTGTTTCGGCCGTAGCGGCGTTGCCCAACGCACACGCCTTCGTTTAACCGCGACCCAACGGGGAGCGCGATGGGAGACCCGTTGCCCCGCGCTCCCCGTTGGGTCGCGGTTAAACGAGTCTGTTTGCGACCGCTGCCGCAGCAGATTGTAGAGGGAATCCGGCGGTTCTGGAATCAGGCACGCGGGTGGAATTGATTGTGGACGAGTTTCAGCCGCGATTGATCGACGTGCGTGTAGATTTGCGTGGTCTGGATGCTGGCGTGGCCGAGCATCTCCTGGACTTGCCGCAAGTCGGCGCCGCCCGCCAGGACGTGCGTGGCAAAGCTGTGGCGCAGCGTGTGGGGACTGATCGTAGGGGACACCCCAGCGCGGACGGCGTATTTCTTGACCAGTTCCCAGATAGCCTCGCGGCGAAGTCGTCGGCCGCGTCGAGAGAGCAGCAGCCACGGCGGAGGCGAGAGAGCCCCGGCCGCCAGCAACTCGCGTTCGTGGTCCAGGTAATCCTGGATCGCCTCGCGGGCGGCCCGCCCCACCGGTGTCAGCCGTTGCTTACTGCCTTTGCCGGAGCACATACAGAAGCTTTCGGCCAAGTGCACGTCGCGCAGCTGCAGGCTGGACAATTCTGACGCGCGGCAGCCCGTGGCGTACAGCAACTCGAGCATCGCCCGGTCCCGCCGCCAGTACTTGTCGTAGGGCCGCGGGGCTTCCAGAAAACGCTGCACCACGTGCGGCGAGAGCACCTCCGGCACCCGCTCCCACAACTTCTGGCTGCCCAGCAACTCGGCCAGGTTCTCGTGCAGGATGGTTTCCAGTTGCAGATACCGGAGAAACATGCGCAAGGAAACGATGTGCCGAGCGACACTGGCCGGAGCCAGGTGCTGCTCGTGGAGCCAGCCCACAAAGTCGCCCAACTCGCGGATCGTCAACGCGGGAATGGGGATGCCCACCGTGGCCAGCCACTGTTGAAACTTCCGCAGATCGCGTTGGTAGGCGGCGACCGTGTTTTCTGCCAGGTGGCATTCGCTCCGCAGGTAATCCACGAAAGCCGCGGACCAACGGACGGCCGCATCACCCTGCAGCTTGGGTTGCAGAACTTTGAGCTTGAGCTTGGGCTTCAGCGGCATGATGGTTAGACTGTCAGAATCACGGGGCCTCAGCGAATCCTCGTTTGGTTTCGGATCATTGGCCCCGCGGTCTCCAGCCGTTCCCTCGCGTGGCACGCCCCCACAGCCTTCCTGGTTCGCGGCGTCGGGATTGTAGGGGTGACAGCAACCATCACAACGGACAGTTGACGCATGCAAAACATCATCCTCGAGAAGCCCTACCGCTTCGTCCCCGCCCACCGGAACAACTTCTGGCCCAACCTGATTCAGCGTTTTCGGCTGTACGAGCCGCACCTGCGCAAACGGGAAGGTGTCGAGGCCCACGAATGCCGCCACGTCGAACGGCTGCGGGCTTCGCTGGCCGCCGGGAGCGGGATTCTGCTGACGCCGAATCACGCCCGTACCGCGGACCCGATTGTCATGGGCTGGCTGGCGAAAGAAGCCGGCACGCATTTGTATGCCATGGCCAGCTGGCACTTGTTCAACCAGAGCCGGCTGATGTCCTGGGCGATTCCCCGGATGGGAGCGTTCAGCGTGCATCGCGAGGGCGTGGACCGCCAATCGATCAACACGGCCATCGAGATGCTGGAGAAAGCCGAACGCCCACTGATTCTGTTTCCAGAAGGCGGTGTGTCGCGCACCAACGACCGCTTGCAGGCGCTGTTGGATATTTCGCCCATTGCGCGCGCCGGGGCCAAACGACGGGCGAAACGGGTCGCCGGCGGGAAACTGGTGGTGCACCCGATCGCCATCAAGTACCTGTTCCGCGGCGACCTGCAGCAAGCCGCGGATGGGGTTCTGACCCAAATCGAACACCGACTCACCTGGCGACCGCAGCAGGATCTGCCCCTGCTCCGGCGGATTGCCAAAGTGGGTAAAGCCTTGCTGGGGCTGAAGGAGTTGGAGCATTTTGGTCAAGTCCAAACGGGGACATTCGCAGAGCGACTGTCGCGACTGATCGACCAACTGCTCTGCCCGCTGGAGACGGAGTGGCTGGGGGCGGCGAAGTCGGGTCCGGTCGTGCCTCGCATCAAAGCCCTGCGGGTCAAGCTCCTGCCGGATCTGATCGAAGGCAAGGTCGACGACACCGAGCGGCAGCGTCGCTGGACCCAACTGGGCGACTTGTCTCTGGCCCAGCAGCTGTCGTGCTACCCGCCGGACTATCTGGAAGAGTATCCCTCGGTGGATCGCTTGCTGGAGACCATCGAACGGTTCGAGGAAGACCTGACCGACGCCACGACGGTGCACGGCTCACTGAAGGTCGTGATGGAGGTCGGCGAGGCGATTCCGGTCAGCCCGGAACGGGACCGCGATGCCGAGGTAGATCCGCTGATGACCCGAATCGAGTCCGAACTGCAAGGCATGTTGGACCGGTTGGCCCGCGAGTCACCGCTGCCGTGACCCCTTGGTTGCGGACTGCTGGCAGTGCTGGAGATGGTCGGGGTGGTTGGCGGCTGAGCCTCCTGCGTCAATTTTCGAACCGTCAATTCTCGCCCGACACAATTTCCGAACCACCAGTTTACGAGTCCTTGTCGGCCGGATAAACTACTGTCCCTCTTCTTCGAGTTCGGGACATTTCGAGTTACGGACAACGCTGTGCGGCAAGGAGGGAATCATGCCCAAGAACGATACCTACGTCGGCAAGACCGAAGCCATTCGTACTTGTTTGGCAGAGCAGCCCGGTGCGACTCCGGTGCGCATTGTCGAAATCCTGGCAGGACGAGGCATCCAGGTCTCACCGGCCCATGTGATCGTGGTTCAAGCTGTCCTGCGGTCCCAGAAAGCTGAACACATCGCGGCTGCCTCCTGACGCGGCCTTGTGGCGCTCGGACGCAACCAAATGAGACTTAACGGTTCAGCGGGGGCAGGGCGCGAGACAAGAGGTCAGACGTACAGATTTCAGTTTTTGCGGTCGTGTGCCCAAGCCTAGGGAAAGCCTTCCGGCCGCGAAAACTGAAATCTGTACGTCTGACCCCAGCTGGCGATCCGTCTCTGCGAAACCGTAAAACCCCATTCTTAACACGGACAACCCCGAAAACCGTTTGATGCTAGTGTTTTGCGCAAGGTTGTGAGCAAGGCCCGTGACCTGCAGTTCCGCAGTGTGGCCAGCCCGTGCCTTGGTCTTCCATCAGATCATTGACAAAAAAAGCCCGCGCCGTCGAGGTGACGGTGCGGGCCAAAGTGAATCGCTGAGAGTATCGAGTTGTTCGCGACCGCAAGTCATCTCCGCCTTGGTCAGGCACTGCCCGACAGGGCCAAACGTGCATCACGCCGCTCTATCGCGACAAAGGGCGTGCGTCGTTTTTGTATTCGCAAGACGAAAACCGAGTTGACCGGCAGGCAACGATCGCCTCACACACACTCACGGTTTGCATGCAGTAACAGGCCACTCCTTCCTGAGACAAAGTGCAACTCTGTTCCATCAAAATTCACAACAGGGTCGAACTCCTGAGGAGCGGTAGCTCCTCACTCGAACACGCCCGGTGGTAGTTGCATGACTGCCCTCCCTACCGAAATGAGACGTTGGAGACGGAGCAACAAATCGAATGTTCTGCGGTGATCGTACGCTTTGGGCCTCACAAAGGCAAGCGAGTTTTTTCCGTACGACAAACCATGACGCTCACCTGCCGCCATGACACCACTCGCACCCGCGTGGATTGTAACGCGGGGACGCTTGGCGTACATTTTGCAATCCAATGTCGTGGTCGTTTCGGAAATTGAGAGACGGATTCATGCGAACTGTGCGTCTGCTGTTTTGTGTCGCCTACGCGGTCCTGCTCACAATGTTGCTCCTGGTGCCGCAGCCCGCCAAATTACTGGGACTGCGCAGAATTCCCATGCTTCCCTGGGGTGACATCGGCATCCACTTCACGGCGTTCACGATCCTGACTTTGCTGGTGCACTGCCTGCGATGGCCGACACGAGTTCGCTGGCCGATCGTGGCCGCGCTGCTGGCCTACGGTCTCGTCATCGAGTCCTTGCAGGTGTTCGTGCCCTCCCGGTCCGTCGAGTTGCTGGATTATCTGGAGAACATGCTCGGTGTTGCCGTCGGCACGGGGATCTACTGTCTCGCTCGACGGCTAATTCGGTCGTCCAGTACTTCGCCGAGCGAGAAAAAGCTGTAGAAGGAGAGTAAGTTGTTGCGTCGCAATCCTTTGCGATTCTTGCTTCAGCCAGGCCACCAATCATTCTGGCGAGGAATAGCGAGAGGCTGATGGAGGCCAGTGGTGATGCTGGCGTGGCATGCCAAGGCAAGGATTGTAAGAAGGATTGTAAGACTGTTTCGCTGCCGTCAGTGCTGTCAGCGGTCGGGGTGGTTGGCGGGTGAGCCTAAGTGAACCCCGCGCCCTTCCGCTAGCAGTGGGCAACCTTGCAATCAAGGCCGCACGACAAGAACTTGGTGCGTCTCAGTCGGTTCGTCAAGAATCTCTGGGAAACGACGCGTTGCGGCCCCTTTCTCTCTCCCGCGAATCCCGCTATAGTCACCTAATCGGTGATTATTATTTTTTCAACCCGAATGGGGGAATAAATGGTTAAGATGATGTTGCGGGATCGGGAGTCGGTCCAAGAGGCAGTGCGTCGTTTTCGCAAGCTGGTTGAGCGTTCCGGGCTCAAGAAGGAAATGCGGAAACGCGAGGTCTATGAGAAGCCAAGCGTGACTAAACGGCGAGCAAAACTGCGTGCGGAACGACGCGCCAAAATGCAGCGGAAGCCGGTGTAGCCCACAGGCCAACATCCAATATTCACGCCCCGCTTGCCTCGCTTCGACGCAAACGGGCCTATGTCTGGCCCATGCAGGACTGGCCTCGGCGGTCGGGTTGCTGCCCGTCTTGGGCTGCTAGAGACGAACGGTCGATACGGAGTCGCAAGTCTTCTTCGGTCAGGGGCTTTGCCACCCAGATTGGCCCTTGTCCGAACAGGACTCCCGACCTCTTGGCGCGCGAACTCTATCTGCCGCTTCCCGATGCCGCAGTTTCGCAAGGCGCAGTCAATGGCCTCAACCTATGGATGGAGTGCCGCACGCAAGGACCTGCTGGCTGGCCTGACGGTGGCGGCTATCTCGTTGCCGCAGGCGATGGCTTATGCGTTGATCGCTGGGATCGACCCTCGTTTCGGCTTGTACTCGGCCATCGTGGTGACAGCGATCGCCTCGATTTTCGGCTCCTCGTCCCACCTGATCAACGGCCCGACCAACGCCATCTCCCTGGTCGTCTTCAGTGCCCTGGCCTTCGTCGATCGTGCGGCCTCGCCGACAGACGCCTACGAGGCGACTTTCCTCCTGGCCTTGATGGTGGGTGGCATCCAGGTGCTGGTCGCTGTGTTCAAACTGGGCGATCTGACACGGTACATCTCCGAATCTGTGGTGATTGGGTTCATGGCCGGAGCTGGTTTCCTGGTGGCTCTCAGCCAAGTCGGTAACCTGTTCGGGCTGACTGACCGCGGCACCGGTCATCAGCACATCCTCCACCGCTTGTGGCTGACTCTCACCGGCGGCGGGCCGGTCAACACGCGATCCCTCGCCATCGGTCTGGGAACGGTCCTGCTGCTGCTACTGCTACGGAAGGTGCTGCGTAGGTATCATCTGCCGCGGGTGGACATGCTGCTGACCCTGAGTGTGGTTGCGGTCGTAGCGGCCGCGCTGGGCTGGTCCGCTCCTGGCCCGGATGGGAAATCGATGGTGGCGGTGGTGGGCACCCTGCCGGCGGGTCTGCTGCCTTTGCCGCACATCCCCGACGTCAAGTTCCAATGGGTGCAGCAAATGGCCGGTAGTGCGCTGGCCATTGCGCTCCTGGGGCTTCTGGAGGCATTGGCCATCGCCAAGTCCATCGCCAACGAGACGCGACAGTCGCTCGACTACAATCGGCAATGTCTGGCCGAGGGCTTGGCCAATCTCGGCGGTGGCCTGTTGCAGTGCTTGCCGGGATCCGGGTCGCTGACCCGTTCGGCCATCAACTTCCAGGCCGGGGCCGTCAGCCGGATGTCCGGCGTGTTCGCGGCGGCGGCGGTGGCCGTGGTCGTCCTGCTGTTCGCACCGCTGGCACGTTTCATCCCAACGGCGGCCCTGGCAGGTCTGCTGCTGGTCACGGCCGCCGGGTTGATCGATCGGCGGCGGTTGCGGTGCGCGCTGCGTGCCTCACGCTATGACGCGGGCCTCGTCCTGACCACGGCCTTCGCGGCCGTCTTCGTGAGTGTCGAGTTCTCGATCCTGATCGGCGTCGCTCTGTCGATCCTCATGTTTGTCCCGCGCGCCGCCCGCCTGAAGGCGACGGAGTTGGCGATCAGCGCCGAGCGGATTCTCAGGGACCGCCTGCCGACGGACCCGCCCTGCAACCGAATGGTCCTGCTCGATTTTGAGGGAGAGCTGTTCTTTGGAGCAGCGCCCGATTTGGAACGTCACTTCGCGGACCTGAGAGAGAGGACGCGAGCGGGCGCACGCATCCTGGTCTTACGGGTCAAGCGGACGCGGAATCCTGACATCGTCTGCATGGAGCGATTTCAGCATTTTCTGCTGGAGATGGAGCAGCACGGGGTCACGGCGCTCCTGTGTGGGGTGCGACCGGATTTCGTTCAGGCCATGAAGAATTTGCGTTTCCACACGTGGCTACCGGCCGAGCGCATCTTTCCGGAGAACGCGAACGTCCCAGGTTCCGCGACGCTGGCTGCCGTGCGTTACGCCCACGAGTTACTGGGCGACGATGTCTGTGACAGCTGCCCGCGCCGCGAAAAGACCGAGCCGGGTCAGGAAGTTCTGTACTACATGATCTAGTGCGTCGTCAAGGCTTAATCTTGGGGTGACCGATGCGGTGGCGTAAGCTTCCAGCTTGCGTTTGACGCGATGAATCGAAAGGCAAGCAGGATGCTTACCCCA
>JAPLNJ010000355.1 GCA_026692885.1 Planctomycetota bacterium
TGCAACAGATCGTTGGGAAAGTCACGTGGAGCCTTGTCGATCTCGTCAATCAGCAGGACCCGCGGTGCACCCTGCGCTTCAGCTTCCTCGAAGGCCTGCCACAAGGCCCGTTTTTCGCGATAACGCTTTTTGGCTTCCAGCGCCTCCGCCGTGTCTTCGATCAGCTCCTTGCTGATCCGGCCCAGGTGTGCGTCCTGAAAATAACGCACGGTATCGAAGTGGTACAGCAGATCCTTGGCCGTGCTGTCGGATTTCACCTGGAAGTGCAGCACCTCGCCTAGGTTCAGCTTCCAGGCCGCATAGTAAGCCGTCTGCGTCTTGCCCGTGCCCGGCTCCCCCGTGATCAACAAGGGCTCGCCCAGACAGACCGCCATGTTGATGGCGGTGGCCAGCGCATCGCCGGGGACGAACCGCGAGGCGTCGGCGTCCAGCGAACGCATCCGCGCGGCAAACGGGCGGTGCGCCAGCTGGCGGGAGTCGTCCAGCGGTTTCGGCACGGCGGCGCGGACCACGTCGAATTCGTAGCGGGGGGCGTTCATCGCAAGTCCTCCGAGGTGTCTTCATCGGTAGGTGCAGACTCGATCATCGCGCGATAGCCGCGCCGCACCAGGGTCTCCAATTCCTCGATCACTTGATCGTAACTGCCGCCGGTCTGCGCGACGATGCCGCGCAGCAGCTCTCCGCGGCCTTCCCGCGGCAAGGGCACCTTATGCGTGCGGACGAAATCTAACAGGTGCGATTCCTTGACTTCGCTGAAGCCGGGAAGCATCCGACAGAGCCCGTGCTCGGCTAACCTCTCCGGTTTCACCCGTTCGTCGATCACCCGCGCGAAGTGCTGAGGATCGGCCGACTGGTACGAGATGCCCAGCAAACAGAACTGGCCGCCGTCGCACAACTGCTTAAGGTGGCTGTCCCACCACACCAAGTACGCCTTCAAGAACCGGCTTTGGAACCTCCGCGGGTCCGTAATGACGCGGTGCCGGAGGTAGATCAGGATCTTCCTCGCTCCCGCTCCGGCCTGCCGTTTCACGCGGCCCGGAATCTGGTTCAGGGTGTTGACCTCAAAGCCACGGCAGTACATCTCCCGAAAAGATGGATCGGGGTCGAAGTCGCCCTCCGGATCCGCGAACTCGGGCGGCCACGTCAAACGATACTCCAGCAAACGAACACCCTCTGGAAGGGGAGCCATGTCGACGCTCAGCCGGTGGTGGAATCGCTCCATGCCATCCCCGTCCCGCCCGTACCACAGGAAGGCCAGACCCGGCGGACTGCCGCTGTTGAGCATCTGGCTGGTCTTCGTAAACACCATGCCGAATTGCAGCTCGCGGTCCAGTTTCTCGCGCCAGTACGGGTCCAGGATCCAACTGGCGTCCCGCACCGGCGTGGATTTCCAGTCTCCGTAGCCGCGGTAAAATACGGGCGTCATCCAACGCGGATTGCTCAACGTGAAGGCCGGCTCGTCGATCAGTCCGTACAGTTCCCCGACCGCCTCGTGCGGCGCCGCGCCGAACAACACCGTCTGCTCGAGGAAACGTTTGCCCTGCGCGCGAACCTGTTGGGTGAAAGCGACGGTCCGGTTTGTCACCACCGCCGGGAACAGGTCGCCCAGTTGCCCACCCACGCCCAGCGCCCCGCCGGCATCCCCGTGGCAACAATTGATGTACACGACCAGCGGCGGTAACTTGGCTTGTTGCAGGCAGTGGGCGAACTGCGCCACGGGAATCTGTTCCGCTCCGCCTCCCGCCTGCCCAAACACCAGGCGCGCCGTGTCCTGGCTGCCGGCCCCGTGCCCGTAGTAGTAGATCACCTCCGGCGACTGGGCGAGCGACTGACGCAGTTCGTTCCAGGTCGTGGCCACCAGCAACCGGCTGCCTCGCACCAGCAGTGGATCCCGGCCGCGGAGCGAAGCTTCCAGTTCCTCCAAGTGCGCCCCGGCCTCGGTATCCGGGAACTCGGCTGTCTGCGGGTTGGGAGCGACGATCAGGACCTTGGGTGCGGGCGGCAGCTCGACGGTCTGTGACAGGCCGCTCGTGTTGCGAGCCAGGGCCACGGTCCAAGAGCCAGTCACCACGAAACGATCGTCGCGGACCAGCAGCACCCACGGCAAACGCGCGATGTCCGGGTCACGCGTCACCACGACCAGATCGACCCGGTCGGCCTTCGCCAAGGCCGTGCGTTCCTCGGCGCTAAGCCGCTGGAACAGCTGCTGGTAGAGATACACGCCCAAGTCGAATTGGCCGCGCTCATCAAAGAAGAAGTCAAAGTCCGCTGGCTTGTTGTCGCCGCGATACGCGAGCAGGAGATCCACCGGTTCGGCCAGGGTCCGTTGCTCGCCGCGAATCGGGAAGAGGTCCTGCGGGTGCAGCTTCAAGCCGTTCACCTGCCGCGGTTTGCTCAACGTGCTGAACTGGCGGGTCGCGCAGTAGTCCACCCCACGCAGCTCGATCTCGATCGTGATTCGCAATGTTTGATCGGGCATTTCCTGATTCCCCGCCGACGCATCCGGCCGGCCCTCGCGCTTTACGATCGCCTGGCGCCCGGCTAGATTGGATTGTGCGCATTGCTGCTATTGAGTCCTGCGCTGCTAATGGAAACAGGACTGTCAGGACAGGTAGCCTAGGACTCAATAAGGACCGGCGCATCAATAAGTGTCGGGTTTTCAAAGTAGTCATCACGCTCCGCGTGATGACATGTCGTCACGGCGGAGCGTGACGACTACTATACTTGCGACAGTTATTCATGCGCCTACGCTGTTGATTGTGTCCCATCCTGTGTCCCCGGTAAAGCCGACATGGCGTATGCCCTACCCTTGGAACCGTTCTTCGCATGGCTGCAGGCCGAGCGCGGCTGGGCGGTCGACGTCCAGGATCGGCGGCGGGTGTCGCGGGCGTTGCAGGCCGACGAACAGTGGACCGTCGAGCGGCTGGGGCAGGTGCTGGCCGGCGTTTTGGCTCATGATCCCGAGCAGTGGGCGGATTTTCACCGGCATTTCGCCGCGTTCTTTGCCGCCGAATCTTACGCGGAACTGCGTCCCCACCCGTTGGATCGAGCGGCGCTGATCGCGGCCCTGAGCCAAGTCGAAATCGAGCAACCCGATCCAGAGGCTGACCGACGGCGGCAACTGGCCGACACGGTGGCACTGCAGCAGGAACTGGAAGTCACTGTGCTACGCCCCTCGCAGACGGCGCCGGCGACCGCGTTCCGGCTGCGCGAGGTGCCTTGGCCCCTCCAGCGGCCGGCGGCGGACGGGCGGCGCCCGGCCCTGGACTGGGATCGCGATGGTCCGCGGCAGTTTTTCCTGGCCGACGTGGGGCCGCCCCCCGAGCCGCCACTGAGTTCAACTTTGTTGGACCTTATGGCGGATGGGATGGGCTATTTCCGCAGCTCACGGCCGTCCCGCGAGTTGCATGTGGAAGACACCATTCGAGCCAGCGTGCGTGCCGGCTACCCCGTACCGCACTTCTTGCCAGGACGGGAGATCTGCCGCCTGCTGATCCTCGAAGACACCTGGGCCGAAGCGCGGGCCTGGAACACCGCGCCGCGCGAACTGGCCGACGGGCTGGCAGCCCGTGGGATACCGGTCACGCATGGCCTGTTCGATGGTCTGCCCGTGCGATTTCGGCTGGCCGATGGCTCGGCTGAGTGCGACTTGGAGGACTGGGAGGACGAGCGCGGTGGGCTGCTGGTCCTGCTGTTCACCGAGGGCAAAGGCTTCTACCGCCGCCGAGCTGCGCGGGTGCTGGAGGATTTGGCGTCATGGCCGCGTCTGGCTTGGATCGAGTTCCGCGAACGCCGGTTCTGGGACGCCTGCACGCGGTTGGCGATCGAACAGGGCTTGGCCGTGTTTCCGGCTACGGCCGAGGGCCTGTGGGAGATGAGCCGGGCGCTGCTGACCGAACAAGGCCGGACGCGGCAGCCGCTCGCGCTGCCATCGCCGCTCGGCGGTGACCTGCCGCTGGCCCAGCGCGTGGAGCGAGCACTGGACGACGCGCTGCCCTGGGCCGAACTCTGCGCCGTGCTGCCGTCGGCGCCGCAGCGTCTGGCGGACGCCTTACGCCGCAGATTCCATCCGCAACTGCCACCGACCCACTTCGGCCGCTTGTGTACGTGGCCAGGGACCGAACGCGACGCGGAGGGCTTGCACTTCAGCGAGCCCGTCAGACAAATTCTCTGCCGCGGCTTCTACGCCCGGCGCTCCCCGGCGGAGCGCGAAGCCCTGCTGGGTTTTGTCCGTGAGCAGATCGCAACGAGCGGGCGGCTGCTGCCGGCCGATTCGCTGGCCCGCTACGCTTGTGAAGGCATCCAGGTGCGGCTGTCCCTGGTCGCCGGCAGTGTCCCGCAGTCACGGTCGGCCGGCCGGCTGGTTACTTCCGGCGCGCCGGTCGCCGAATTACTGCGTCTGGATCTGAAACAGGATACCGCGCTGCTGGCGGAGATCGGCCGGCTTTCGGACGAGCAGTCGCGCTTGCTGGAGCAATGGAAGATCGTCCGACGTCCCCCGTCCCCCTACCCCGCCGACCTGGTCCGCATCCCCGCCGGGACGTTCTTGATGGGCGATCCGACCGAGGAAGGGGACGGCGACGAGCGGCCGCAGCACGCGGTGGAGGTCAGCACGTTCTACATCGCCAAGCACCCCGTCACTTGGCAACTGTGGCAGGAGATTCACGGCTGGGCGGTCGAGCAGGGCTACCAGTTCGACAAGCCCGGCGCGGGACGCGGCCCGCAGCATCCGGTCACGGACATCAGTTGGTACGACGCGGTCAAGTGGTGCAACGCTCGGTCGGAAAAGGAAGGACGACGCCCCGCGTACTACACCGACGCCAGCCGTACGGAGCCGTACCACCAAGGACAACTCGATCTGCCGGCCGAGGCGGTCGACTGGACGGCCAACGGTTATCGCTTGCCAACGGAAGCCGAATGGGAGAAAGCGGCCCGTGGCGGGCTGGAGGGCCAGCACTACCCGTGGGAGAGCCAGGGGAAGGGCTACGAACGGTTGATCTCGCCGGAGAAGGCGAACTATGGCAAGGACGGCACGACGCCGGTGGGCAGTTATCCGCCCAACGGATTCGGACTGTTCGACATGGCGGGGAACGTCTACGACTGGGTCTGGGACCGCTGGGACACCGCGTGGTACCGCAACGCCGACGCAACGACGAGCGATACACGTGGCCCGACTGGCGGCGTGAACCGCGTGTTCCGCGGCGGCTGCTGGGCGTGCGGTGCCGGGGGGCTGCGCTGCGCCTACCGCTTCGGGTGGCTCCCGTCGCTTGCGTACGACGACCAGGGCTTCCGTCTTGCCGGAGGTCAGGGCCAGGCAGTAGCGGAGCTCGACGAAGGCGGGGAGCGAGGGCGGAGGGACGACGACCGGAGCGAACCGCCTGAGGAGAGCGGAGCGGACCAGGCATGTCTGATGGTCGAGTTGGTCCCCTCGAAACCCGAAGCATCAGCGAGGCATCCGGCATCAAAACCCGAAGCGTCAGCGAGGACGAAAAGTAGGATGGATTTCCAATCCGTCCAGGACGGATTGGAAATCCATCCTACACGGAGCCCGGACGGTTTGGAAAACCATCCTACGTCTGGGTCAGCCGAGACCATCGAGTTGCGTTGCGGCGAAGCGCCCGGCGAGGTCGTCCAGGACAGCAAGCCGGTCGTGCTCGACTCCGGCGAGTGTCGAGTCACAGCCCGGCGCCGATTCTGTTGGCCCGCCACGACGGCGTATGAACTGGAACCGGGCAAGGCCTACCACTTGCAGATCCTGATGCAACGCCAACCGCCGCCCGGTATGGTGGAAATCGCGGCCGGGCCATTTGTCATGGGCGACCCGACGACGGAAGGTTACGACGACGAACGGCCCAAGCATGAGGTCTTCGTAGGCGCGTTCTTCATCGCCCAATATCAGGTGACCTGGGTGCTCTGGCGAGAAGTTTACGATTGGGCTGTCAGGCGCAACTACGAGTTTGAAAACCCCGGCGGCGGTGACGGCGATGACCATCCGGTGCACAGTGTCAACTGGCATGACGCGGTGAAATGGTGTAACGCCTATTCGGAGCGAGAAGGCCGGCAGCCGGCTTACTTTGAAGACCGTAGCGGCGGCAAAGTCTACCGGCAAGGCAACGCGGATATCTTGGCCGCGGCGGTGGACTGGAACGGCGAAGGCTTTCGTTTGCCGACAGAAGCGGAATGGGAGAACGCAGCGCGCGGCGGGCTGGTGGGTCATCATTACCCGTGGGCGAGCGAAGGAAAGGGGCACGAACGATTCATCGGTCCAGACAAAGCCCAATACTCTGTCAGCCAAGGAAACATAGCGCCCGTCGGTTCGTTTCCAGCCAACGGTTACGGACTGTACGACATGGCTGGTAACGTCTGGGAGTGGTGTTGGGACTGGTGGGACAAACGGTGGTATGACAACCCAGAAGCGACGCAGCGAAATACGCTTGGCCCTACTGGCGGTGTGGACCGTGTGTGCCGCGGCGGCGGCTGGGCGAGCGTCGCCTGGTTCCTGCGCTGCGCCTACCGCCGGGGGGGGCTCCCGTCGAACGCGGGCGACTTCCGGGGCTTCCGTCTTGCCGGAGGTCAGGTACAGGCAGCGCCGTAGGGTGGGCCAGAGCGGGCAACGCGAGAAGACCTACCAACGGCAAAGAGCAGTGCTTGGTTGGCCACCCAGCCAATGCGGAGAAACCGAGCGCCGGCCCACCAGGATCCGCTGCGCATACCGAACGGCGCGCATCGCACTGGATCGCGAGCCTATCCTGGTGGGCCGGCGCTGGTCCACAGCGGATTTCGGGCTCACCGACTTGGCCGCGCTGTTGGTTAGGACTGTTGGTTGCCGCTGATCCGCTCTGGCCCACCCTACGCATTCTTTCACAGCCGCTCCGCGTGCTGGCCCTTGGTTACGGCGGAGCGTGACGGCTACGAACGGCGACACGAGCTTCTTCGCCGGTCCTCATCCGTGCTCTGGCTCTGCCATCCGTGCGGGTCTGCGGTGTTGGGACGGCCCGCGTTAAGCAAGAGGGTTGGTGGGGACTCCAAAGGGCTCGCGTCGGTCCATGGTCAGTGGTAGGATAGACCTCCCGGTCCGTCCGCGTCAGGTCTCATTCATGTAGGCCGGAACGAGGTCGCGCAAAACTATGCCGGAGCGGCGCAACCGACGCTCGCAGGAAAAACCCGCTTGGTGCAGACGCCACGCGCCGGAAGCGACCGAAGTTCCGGCAGCGCTTCCGGTCGTTTGTTCCGGCCTAAAGGAGCTTGAGTTGTGAGCGGCAAGGCGCTAGCCGCCGGTTCCGAACGCCACCGGCGGCTAGCGCCTTGCCGCTCACAACGCACGATCTTAGCCTTGAAGACGTACTAGGCGCAACATGCACGGCTCTGGAGAGCCATGCTACTTCACCGGCAACGCAGCGGTCGGCGGTCCTCCCAATTCACTCTGGGAGAATTGTGCCAGGAGCTTGGCATTGCGGACGATCCACCGTTCCGCCTCGGCAACAAGTTCCTCTGCAAGATGTTTCATCGCTGGCTCGCTGCACCCGACCAGCAGGATCGCCGCGAATCATCCGGGCGAACGCGTTCGCTTGGCCAGGTTCCCGGCGGTTGCTCCGCTCTCCCGCTTCACGTGTTCCTGGTATTGGCTCAACCGGCGTTGGGCGTAGGCCGATTCCTGCGTCCTGGCCAACAGTTCTCCCAAAGCGTGGACGTGCTTGCCGAAGTCGGACACGGAGTCGGCGGCCAGTTCCTGCGGACGCCCGAAAATGGGCATGCGGCTCAGCAGGTACAACAAGCCCGCGGCGACGAAGTGCAACAGAATGGCGCCGATGGGCCAGACCGTAAACGGTTCGAACCCCGACTGACGGTCTTCACCAGGTTCCTTCTGCAGCAACGGAGGGCCGCCCTGCGCGCTTTCCAAGAATACAACGGCCGACGCCGGGGGGGCACATTCGGCAATCAGCTGGGCAGCCAACTTGCGGTGCTCCTTGTGGACCAACGGCAGGTTGAGCAGAAAAGCACCATTGGTCACCACAATCACCTGCCCCTTGCGCCATTCCGGGCGGGTCAGGCGGCGCACGAACACATCGGGGCCTGCGGCTAACAGGATTGCGGCCTCGTCAGACTGGCCGGTGTTCTGCGCAGCAGCAGCAGCCGACGGCGCCTCGAACCGAGCATCGATCTCCAGGTCGACTTGGCCAGCATCCAGGTCGACGTGGTCGCACCAACTGCCCTCCAACGCCGCACGGCCCGCTGCTCCCGTCCCGATTCGCCGCAGGGGCCGATTGCGGACGATACGGAACCAGGGACAGTTCTGTTCTGCCGGCATCGCTTGCTTGGCCTGGGAGTGCTTGGCGCGGGCGCTGGATAATTGTCGCAGCACCTCGACCGCTTGTGCGGACGGCGCCGAGGGCTGGACCTGGTCCCAGTAGGCGATCGACGCATCGTAGTCGCGCCCCACGTAGATCAGTGTGCGACCGTCACCCGCGCGTAGCCAGTCCTCGAAGAACTGCACTTGTTCTTCGTTCGGTGGAGCGAAGTCGTCCGGGGCCCAGACCACGACCTGGCAGTCCTGGAACTTGGGGCAGAGATGACGCTTGGTGATAACTTTGTGCCCCGCGGCCTCGAACATCGAGGCCAGGACGCCGACGCCATTGACGCTCGCTCCGCCGTTGGCCCCTCGCCGCCGACCGTAAACCGCGTCGATATCGCTGCTGCTACAGCCACAGGCCGTCAGCCACAAGAGGGCGATGATCCGGAGACGCAGGAAGGTCATGCCGACGTCCCCTCCTCCATCCGGAGATGGAACTCGTCCAGGCGTGTCCAGCAGGCTTCGAACGGTTCGCGATCCAGCGCATGGTGGCCGAAGAACACATCTTCGAAGGACGCCATCGTCCGGGCCAGGATGTCCCGCAGGTCAGGCCGAGCGGCTACTTCGCGCAGGTACTGCCGATTGGTCTTGCCGCGGGCCAGACGGACCAGTTGGTGTTTGTCCAGTTGCACCAGTTGATAACTGAACAGATAGATCACGGCTTCGCTGTAGCGGGCGAGTTCGTAGAGTCGTCGCGCTTCGGCCAGCAGGTCCGATTGCAGACGCGGCACCTGGAACGGCAGGTTTTCGATCAAGTCGGAATCGCTCCGATCCCCGGCCGTTTCCGCCGCTTCGGGTGTTTGCTCCTGGCCTGCCTCGCGATTGAGAAACGCGCGGACCAACAAGACCACGAGGACCACCAGCAACAGCAGGATCGCGGTCCACGCCAATAGCCGGAGCACTTCCCAAAAACCTCGCCAAGACCACGTCGGCGGCGCCGACTGGGGTGGCTTGGCTTCCCAGGTGGAATTACGGTGTGCGGACGCTTCCTGCGGTGTGCGGACGTCGATCCGGCGCACCGCGTCCTGTTGAGCATCGTACCAGGGGTAATTCCCCCGGCTGCCCAGCGCCTGGCGTCCCGACTCGATCGCCTGCTCGCTGTCCACCGTTTGGGCCGACGCTGTGCCGGTCAGGCCCAGACAAAGCCCGGCGACAAGCACGCAGGCCGCCCGGACCGCGGTATCGCAGCACCGCCGGAAGACAGATGTGGGTGGAACCCAAGATCTGAAATCTGAGATGGAAGATTTGAAATTGAGCATTGGCAATCGCGCGCGGTGCGTTGTACCTACCTGATTCAACTTGAAGCCTTCACTCCTTACCCGTGACCCTCATCCCTCAGCCTTCTCGCTTCCGCTCGCAGCCGTAGATCGACTTCCCAACCTTCCTGCCGGATGCGGACATCCAGATAACTCAGGAAGCGAAATACCGTCAGGTAACCGACCACCACCCACATCGACAGAGGCAGGCAGAACCGGACTATCCACGGACTTTGGCTCCAGTCATTCAAGAACACACCTGACAAGAACAGGCACGTTCCGTAGCACGCCAGGAACAGTGAGATACCAATCAACGCCGCGCCCAGCCAACGGGCAATCAGGTCGCCGCTGTTGGCGCCGTGCAACGCCGTGCTCCGCCGCCCAATGGTGATCACCCGCAGATTGCGGGAGGTGAGCGGATTACGTTCCAACAGAATAATCTCGTTCAGGAAGGGGCGAAACGCCCGCAGCGCAGCCACCACCAGGAATAACGCGAACAGCATGAAGCCCTCCAGCCACGGGTCGAATTCACGATACCGGTCCAGCGCGACTTCCATCAGCCAGGCGACCCCCACCCCGCGCAGGACCAGCTGACAGAGAGCCAACTGCGGCGCCATCTTACCCACCCCGCGCGCGATGTCGCGAAATCGCGGCTGCTCCATAAACACCGCTTGCCCCAAATACCACGTCGCAAAGATCGACGCCAATGGGGCCTGGAGGAAAATTTGGATCGTCATGTGCCCCACGAACCGGAACGGGAACTCCCATTCGGTGTCGGCGGCCCCCACCAGCCAGTTCAGCAGCAGATAGTTGACCACCATCAACGGCACCACCCCCATAGCCAGCGTGCCCAGCAGCGGCCGGGCATAGGCGCACACCACGTGCAGGGACAGGTCAAGTGTGTCCAGCAAACTGCGCTCGCGAATGGCGATCGTGGTTCTATCGAGTTGCACCGAGCGGCCTCCGGGGGAATCCGAGCACGACAAAATAGAACATGAGCAGGCCACTGGACAACACCGCCACGGTCGCTTTGAACCAGTAGGGCAGAGCCGACGGCGAAATGAACCCTTCGATCAGGGCGGCTCCGCCGAACAAGCCCATGGCGGCGCCCATCAACGGCATGGATTCTTTGGCCGTCTTGACCAGCGAAGCTTTACGGCTCAGACGGCCTGGCGCCAGCCAGCCCAGCCCCAGCCGCAAGCCGGCCCCAGCAGCTAACGCAATCGCGGTCAACTCGAAGGGCCCGTGGGCGGTGACGAAGTGAAAGAAGTTTTGACCCTCGGTAACATCCGGCCGGGCCATGTAACCGAAGGCGGCGCCCAGCAGGGCCGCGTTTTTCACGGTGATCCACAACCCCGGCAACACAAACAGCCCGAAGGCGAAGCACTCCAGGCCGATGCCCGTGTTGTGCTGGATGTAGAATCCGGCCATGGCGTAGTCCGCCTGCGGATCGCGCCCATCAATCGGGTTTTGATACATCGTTTCGAGTTGCGTGAGGCCCTCCTGGGTGAGCATCTCTTCGGCGTAATTCGGCCAGATCCCTGGCGAGTTCGCCAGCAGGGAGGACAGCAGGAACATGCCCCAGAACAAGCCGAAGACAAGTTGCACGCAGCGATCGTGAAAAATCCGTTGCGGGACGTCGCTCAGCAACAACTGGCCCCACGCGGAAAAGTCGAACTTGCGTGCCCGGTACAGTTGATTGTGTGCCCGGCCGACCAACCGATGCAAATACTGCACGGTATTCGTGGGCAGATGATAGGCATCGGCCAACGCCAAGTCGGCACACGCGGCGCGATACAAGGCCGCAAAGCGAGTCCGCTCCTCGGCGTTCACGTTCCGCAACCGGCGACCTTGCAGCCGTACGCACAGTCTCTCCAACTCCTGCCAGTTCTGGCGGCGGAGTTCCAAGAGTTCGGCGACTTTCATGTTGGCACCTCCCGAATCATCGTCTCTCGAGAGGCTGTGGACGTCGCCTCAGTGGCCGCGAACGGGGACTCGCCCCGTGGCTTCCGTTCGTCCCCTCGATCGGCGACAAAAGTCCGATAGTACAACGCACACAGCAGCAAATCGTAACTGGTATCCCTGGGCAAGCCGAACTTCTGCAGCAGCGGTTCGGCCAAGTGGCCCGCGACCTCGCGGCGGCGAGCCTGGGTGAAGAATCGCCGACGATCCACGTAGGTGGCCAGCGTCTGGGCCAGACTGCGGCTGACGCGAAAATCCGCGGGCAAGTACTCCGCCAACTGTTCCGCCCGCGGATCCTCCAGCTGCGCCACACCGGTCAGCCAGTGCCGCTCCTCGATCACCACCATCGTCCCACAGACCAGGTCTCCCAAGCGTTGAAACCGCCGATTCAGCGACATCGCCACCAATCCGATCACAAAGGTTGGCAGGAAGTAGTACGCCGCCGGAATTCCGATCACTTGCGCCGACAGGAGCGGGCTCATGTCCACGACTCGCAACACGTTCCTGAGCACCGCCTGTAGGCCCTGGACCGGCTGGCCCTCGGTGGTCAGGACGCGGATCCCCATGAGCCACTTGCCGGGCGTCTGACCATTCATGTACGTCTCGAACAAACCGCCATAAAACCATTCCAGGACGAACAACGAGATCAAGAACAGGGCGATCGCGGGTCCACCGGCTGGCGAAACCACCAGAAATATGAACAACACGCCCAACATCGAGACCACGACACCGCGAACGCCGAGGTCGAACAAATAAGCCACCCCACGTCGGAACGGTCCCGCCACGCGGTAATGAAAAGCGATATTCTCGGGTGTCACAATCTCGATCGTCGCGTCGAGTTGGGCAGGGGCTGCGGTCATAGCAGGATTATTGGTGAATAACCCGCGTCGTGCAACCGAGGGTGGTCCGTTGTCCGTGGTCCGTGGTCCGTGGTCTGGAGGCAGAAGGCAGAAGGCAGGAGGCAACTGACCACTGACCACTGACCACTGACCACTGACCACTGACCACTGACCACTGACCACTGACAACTGACAACTGACAACTGACAACTGACAACGGACAACGGACAACGGACAACGGACAACTGACAACTGACAACTGACAACTGACAACGGACAACTGACAACGGACAACGGACAACGGACAACGGACAACGGACAACGGACACAAATTTATCTACTGCCGCCCTTGCGTGAGACGGCAGCGTCGATAAGACTCTTACGGCATTCGGCCATTTCGCAAGGGCAGCTCACAGGACACGTTCGGCCATGAAGCTTTCAGACAAGACGGCGGTAGTTACCGGCGGGGCCACGGGAATCGGCTTGGGCATCGCGAGGGCCTTGGCCGCCGAAGGTTGCTGCGTCGTCATTGCCGGCCGCCGGGAGGACAAACTGCGTCAAGCGGCAGAGAATTGGCAAGGTCTTCCCCCCCTGCTGCCTCACGTCGTAGATGTTGCCGACCGGGCAAGTGTGCGGACCCTGTTTGCCTGGGCGAACCGGCAACTGGGACGAATCGACATCCTGGTCAATTCCGCCGGCACTAACATCCGTACCCGGTCGATGGCCGAAATGACGCCCGAACAGTGGGACCAACTGCTGGCGATCAATGCGACCGGGGCCTATAACTGCCTGTACGAAGTCCTACCGCAGATGCGGCAGCGGCGCGACGGGCTGATTATCAACATTTCATCAATGGCGGGAAAACGGGCCTTGACGTTGGGCGGCGTAGCCTACTGCGCCTCGAAATTCGCGATGTCGGCACTGGGCACGGCCGTGGCGAACGAAGTCGCTCGCGAAGGCATTCGTGTCACGAATATCTATCCCGGCGAAGCGAACACCCCGCTGCTGGAACAGCGACCACAGCCGGTCAGCGACGAGCGGAAGGCCGCGATGCTGCAGCCGGAGGACCTTGGTGCGTTGGCGGTTCTGATCGCCTGTCTGCCACCGCGAGCCCACATCCCAGAAGTGATCATCAAACCGACCGTACAAGAATATGTCTGACGTCTGGCGAAAACTCCGCGTTTTTGCTATCGTCTGTGACTCGCAGTCATTAAGTGGTGGTCTCGCCGGGCGATGGAAAACGGGTTAAAACGGGTTGTGGTGTGGTTTCGCGACCGCGCAAGTGGACGACCGGAGGTCTTCCAGAGGCCCTTGGTGACCTCGGTCGGGCGTTCCGGCGGGGTTGAGAGACGCTCGCCGAACAGAGCATTTAGCAAACGAACAAGAAAAACGGAGAATTTAGAGTGGGAACGAAGAAAACGGGAAAGGGGCGCCGCAAGATCGGACGCAGGAAACGCCGCAATCGAGCCAAAATCCGGCATCGCAAGAAGTAAGCAGGCAAGTTCGTTCCAGCGTGGTGGTCCGGTTGCTCTTTATGGCCACCGGCGGATTGGTGATTTCCGCGGTTGCGCTCGGTTCCCTGGCCTCAAGTCAGAACTCGGTCCGGTGCCCCGTAGCCGGTCTTGCCTGCCGTCTGCGTCGGTCGCCAGAGTTTGGCGTTCGTCCGTGCGCGCACCAACAGCATATTTCGGTGGGGACTGCGGTACGGTTGTCACCAGGCCACTTACACGCAACTCACCAGGCCACCTACACGCGACTCACCAGATTTCCGCTGACGCGGCGGATCAAGTGACGCATCTCCAACACGCTAATCGTGGCCAGGACGCGGTGAATCGGCAGACCGCTGTTCACAACTACCGCATCGATGCTGGTCGCCTCGCTCTCGATGACATCCAGCACTTGGCGTTCCTGGTCGTTCAGCTGCAGTTCTGCCGGATGGTGCACCACGCGCCCGTCGGACCGCGGGGCGGCTTCCACCAGCGGCCCCAGTTCTTCGAGCACGTCGTCGACGCATTCGACCAGTTTCGCGCCGTCGCGTAACAGGCGATGGCAACCTCGCGAGACACGACTGTCCACGCGGCCCGGCACGGCGAAGACCTCGCGGCCTTGCTCCATCGCGTGCTGGGCGGAAATCAGGGCTCCCGAACGTTCGGCCGCCTCGACCACGATCACGCCCAGACTGAGGCCGGTAATCAGCCGATTGCGTTGCGGGAACATACCGCTCTTGGGCTGAAATCGCGGCGGATTCTCGCTGATGACCGCCCCGGCTTGGCGAATTTTCTCCGCCAGTTCGCCATGCTCTGGCGGGTAGATGTTCACCACGCCGCCGCCCAGCACCGCCAGAGTTCGCCCGCCAGCGGCCAACGCCCCCTGATGGGCCGCCGCGTCGATGCCCCGCGCCAAGCCGCTGACGATCGTCAAGCCGGCCCGGGCTAAGCCATTGGCCAAACGCTCCGCTTGCAGTCGGCCGTAGCTCGTGGCATGACGTGTACCGACGATCGCGATGGCCATAGCGTCATCCGGCTTCAGGTCGCCTCGCAGAAATAACACGGCCGGTGGGTTATGGATCTCTTTCAGCAGTCGAGGATACTCCGGGTCCGAGTCCGTCAGGATCGTCACGCCGTGCTCCCGACAGACCTGCAGCTCGGCCTCCACATCCACGGTCTCGCCCGCCGACAGGATGCAGTGTGTCAGCTGCGGGCCGACGCCGGGAACTCGCCGCAATTCGCTCGGGGCGGCCGCCAAAACCGCCGCCGACGACCCGAAATGCTCCAGCAATGCCTTGCGGGTCAGCGGCCCCACGCCGGGCACCAAGGCCAGCCGTAGCGTCGCTTCCAGAGAATCGCCCGACTCAGGCGGCAGCAGGGATGGCTGGTCCGACAAGGTTCTGACTCCTCAGGTGGCCGTAGCCAAACAAGTCTCGTCTGCCGGACGGGATCGATCTGCTGCGGCGATTGACATGGCTGGCGTCCAAGACACCTTCAGGTCCCGTCCGGCAGCCGGAACCTACAACTTACCCCACGCCCCGACAGATTTCTAGGGCATCGCCGCACGCAGCCACCCTGCTGCTAGCATTTCGCAAGGTTGCGATGAAAGCCGCTGCTCGGTAGTTACCGCTCGCGGATCAGAGGGGCACATCCTACGTGGTCGTCAAATTCGACAAATCGCATTGGTTGCCGATATCGCCCCCTGGCCTCTATACTGAAATAGGGTGCAGATCAGCCGCAGCTTGGTGCCGAACAAGATGATGATGCGATCCCGGTTCCTGACCTTCAGTGCGGTGTGCTGTCTTCTGGCGTCTGTGCGCGCCGCCGGAGCCGCTGTGTTCGTGCTGGCCAACGGCGGCCGGATCGAAGGTCAATTGCTCAATCCGGACGAGAAGCCCCGCGAGACCTTCGTGGTGAAGACGGTCAGCGGTGGTCAGTTCACGCTCCGCAAGACGCAAGTCGAACGGGTGGAGGAGAAGTCGGAAGCTCTCCAGTGGTACGAGTCCGCCCTGCCCAAAGTGCTGAACACCGTGGACGGTCATGGGGCGCTGGCCGAGCAGTGCCAGGAACGCGGTCTGAAGGTCCAGCGAGAATTTCACCTGCAGCAAGTCTTGGAGCTGGACCCGAACCAGAAGGAAGCCCGCTGGGGCTTGGGGTACAGCAAGGTCGAAGGTCGGTGGGTCAAGGCGGACGAGTTCATGGCCAGTCAGGGCTATGTGCGGTTTCGCGGCACGTGGCGAATCGCGCAAGACGCCGCCTTGGAGGAACGGGCGGAGCGCGAAGAAAAGTTGGCCAAGGAGTGGAAGCAGAAGCTGAAGCATTGGTGCACCTCGATCACTAAGTCGCGAGGCAACGAGCAGGCCGCGCTGGACAACCTTCGTGCCCTTGACGATCCTCGCGCATCCGCGGCCCTGGCCGACACCCTGCTCGACGAGAACACACCCGCTGAACTGAAAAAAGTCTGTATCGAAGTGCTAGGCAAACTGCGGACGCCCGTCGCCGTGACCGCTTTCATCAACCGAGCGTTGTACGACTCGGACGCAAACGTCCGGGACACCTGCCTGGATCAGTTAACCAAGTTTGGGACGCTGCAAGCGGTACGGGCGTTCGAAAAACTGCTGCATGCGGCGGACAATCAAAAGGTGAACCTCGCCGCGACGTGCCTGGGGACCCTGCGCGACCCGGAACCTACGCTGCCGCTGATCAATGCCCTGGTTACCGAGCATAAATTCAAGGTGCAGACGGGCGGCAATCCCGGCCAGATGAGTCTGGGCTTCGGCAGCGGTCCCGGCGGCGGAGGCAACTCCTTCAGCGCGGGCGGGGGTACTCAGATCGTCAAGAAGCAACTGCGCAACGAAGCGGTGCTCAGCGCCCTGGTCGCCATCCATCCCGGCGTCAACTTCGGCTACGACATCGATCGCTGGAAACGCTGGTACGTCGAGCAGAAGACGCCCACCATCGTCAGCCTCCGCCGAAATGACTGAAGTGACGGGAGAAGCGGAGAGACGAAGGTGACGCGAGATATGCCTCGCCCCGGTACTCCGTTGGAAAAGCCGGGGTGAGGGGCGAATCAGCATCTTCTGACAACTGACCTGGCCCGCGAAAAATTGTATCCCAGCGAGTCCTTGCCATGGCGATATCTGGTCCGGCTTTTGTTCCAGCTTGGCATGTTGGGTCCCCATCCGGGCTCGCCCCGGTGGAATTGGGTTTCGGGCACTACGTCGGCAGACGC
>JAPLNJ010000356.1 GCA_026692885.1 Planctomycetota bacterium
ATGGCCCGTGAGGTGGCGCTGCTGGAGGGCCAGGGCAACCTGCTCAAGAAAGTCGTGCGGGTCATCCAGCCGACCGTGGTCCACATTGAGGCCCAAAAGTCCGGTAGAGAGGACGCGCGTCCGGGTCGCCGCTCCGTCGAAGAAGCCGGCGCAGGCGTGATTATCGAACGGAACAGCAAACTCTATGTCCTGACCAATCGACACGTGGTCAAGGATTCCTCGTTGGCCCAAGTCAAGATCAAGTTGGCCGACAACCGCCTGATTCATCCGACCAAGGTTTGGACAGACCGTGGGTCGGATGTTGCCATCATGGAGATTTCCGCCACCGGATTGGTGCCGGCCCGGTTGGGCGACAGCGACCGTTTGGAGATCGGCGACTTCGTGCTCGCGGTCGGCAGTCCGTTTGGGCTGAGCCACTCCGTCTCGTACGGGATCATCAGCGCCAAAGGACGCCGCGATCTGAAACTGGGTGATGAGGGGGTGCTGAATCAGGATTTCCTGCAGACCGACGCGGCCATCAATCCCGGCAATAGCGGGGGCCCCCTACTCAATCTGCGCGGCGAGGTGGTTGGCATCAACACGGCCATCGCCAGCAGTTCCGGCGGCAATGAGGGCATCGGCTTTACGATTCCGATCAACATGGTGAAGCGGATCGCCCAACAGCTGATCGAGCGGGGCCAAGTCACGCGCGGCTATCTGGGAGTGCGATTGGATGCACAGTTTGATGCTTCCCGGGCCGCCCAATTGGGTCTGTCGCGTCTGAGTGGGGCCTTGGTCACCGCCGTCACGCCGAACTCACCCGCCTCGCGGGCCAATCTGCAAGCCGGGGACGTGATCGTCAAAATCAATGAAACGCGAGTTGAGGACGACACCCACTTGATCAACACTGTCAGCTTGATGCCGGTCGGTGACGAGATCCAGCTGTCGGTCTATCGCGGTGGAAAACCGGTCGCCATCAAAGTCAAAGTCGGCGACCGGGATGCCTTCGAACCGAAATAGGTCAGCCAACCGGAAATAGTGGTCACTCATCACGGCGGAGCGTGACCAACACATGGGCCTCACTTCTTAAGTTCCACCAGCAACTGATCTATCTTGGCCGCGAGAATGAAATCGTTCTCACTCAGCCCGCCGATGGCGTGCGTCCACAGCTCGATCCACACGTTGCGGTAGCTCTCCAAGTGCAGATCCGGATGGTGCCCGTCGTCCTCGGCGACTTGGGCGACACGCTGGAAAAAATCCATCCCCGCCACGAAATGCTTCACGGTCCAGTCCTTGCGGATCCGCTGACCATCGTGCGTCAGGTGCCAACCGGGCAGGCTTCTCAGTTGGTCTCGCGCGGTATCGAGGGCGCAGGGTTCCACGCCGCCCTCGCAGGGCTGACACTTCTTCTTCACCAATTGATCGATCGCTTGGACTTCCATCGCCGGCTCCTTTCTCTCGTCAGCCAACAGCACTCTAGTGCTTTGTCAAGGCAAAGAAAGTGGGGTAAGCATCCTGCTTGCCTTTCGATTCATCGCGTCAAACGCAAGCTGGAAGCTTACGCCACCGCATTGGTCACCCCAAGATTAAGCTTTGACAAAGCACTAGCCATCTCTGGCAACTCGGCAAGTCCACCAATCGTGCGTGACACGGTAGAATGGACTGTTCAGGCTCCGTACTATCATCAGGGCGCCTGACGGGCCTTGATCAGAACGTTGCGCAAGGTAGGCGCGAAGCGTCAGCGAGGAGGAGCGACACTTCCTCGCGGACGCTTCGCGCTGACAATGATCCGCTGCTAGCGTTTTGCGCAACGTTCTGATCAAGGCCAGTTTTCCGCGAGTCCCAAACAGCATCGCTGTCGCCACGGGCCTAGTCGTCCGATAGATAATACCGGTAAGCACAAGTAGCATCCCGGATCGCAACCACCCGGTCTTGGAAGGAAACGCCGTGACTCGAGTTTTTGACCCCTACGTTGAATGGCTGGGGATTGCGCAAGAGGATCAGCCTCCCAATTACTATCGGTTGTTGGGGATCCAGTTGTTCGAAGACGACAGCGAAGTCATTCAAACCGCCGCCCGACGCCGAGTCGCGTTGCTCAAGGAGAAACTACCGGAGGACCGCGGCCGGTGGTCGCGCCGACTGCTCCGGGAAGTGGCCGCGGCCCAAGGCTGTCTGACCCATGCGGATCGTAAGGCTGCGTACAACTGCAAGTTGAAGGCGAAGGCGAATCCGAGTACGCCATCGACCGTCGCGACAGCGGTTGTGACTGGAGTGTTGCCCGCGGAAGTGGATGCCCCGCAGGCAGAGGCCGGCGCGATACCACCGATCGTGCGCCCGATCGAGGCGCCCCCGATTATCGCGACTTCGGCCCCGCCGGTTCCCTTCCCTGTTTCCATGCCAGGAGGCGAACAGGATCCGGAACCTCCGCCGGTGGTGGACGAGCCAGATGGACCACCTGCGGCTTTCGTGCTGGCCACGGCCACGGCGTCTGCCCCCAGGGCGGTCGCAGGCCCCACCGTAACCAGTCGCCAATCCATTCGCCGGAAGCCGACGCAGGAGCGTCCGCTGACAGCACTCGTGGGCGGGACGACAGCCGTTCTCGCCCTGCTGGCCGTGACCTACTTTGCGGTCGACCACTGGGGCCAACCTGCGCCGCGGGAAGAACAGCAGATCGCCAGCACCAAGGCTCCGGAAGTTCGCACGCGCGGCGGGTCTGAGCAGGGGCCGGCCACGGAGTCCAAGCCAGTGGCCACGCGGACGGCTGACAGGCTGGAAGAAGAACCGCTGGTTGCCCAGGCCCCCCCCCAAGCAACCGCGCAGCGCGTCCAGCCGCCCGTGGAACGTCAACCCGAAGCGCGACCGGCTACCGAGTCACACACCCCCGCGATAGAGCCAGTTGGGCCGCCGGGTGGTTCCGCCCCCTTGATCGGTGAGCTACCCGAGTGGCCCATGCAGGATCCAGCCGACAAGTCCGCCGCACCCGGCCTGACCGCGCCGCGATCCACGCGCGTGCGGCCGGAATTGGTCGAGCTTACGGGCGACCCGAAAGACGTGCTGCTGGGTCGTGGTCTGAACCGGCAAAAAGAGTACTGGCTGCTCGCGGACGATGATGACCTCCAGGAACATCTGGGGCCGTTGGATGAGCTCGATAAGAAGTACAAGGTTGCCGACCTGGCCCTCGCGAAGGCCCGGCAGGACATTCAAAAGCTGCGAGAGCAACTCCCTGCGGCGTTGCAGGCCAGTGAAACAACGGCAGTCCAAGTCCTGCGCCAGAAGCTGCAGGAAGCCAGCGTCGCCTATCGCAGTTTGCTCAAGACCACCGCGGGCGCCCGGGGTGAACTGACGGCCAAGCTGGTCAGTCTGGCCCAGCGGGCGGAGCGTTTGGAAGCGACCTATCAGAACTTGTCGGATGACCCCGAAGTCCTCGCGGCGCTGCAGCAGTTGGGACCGACCAACCGGCTCGGCCCGACACTGACCTTCGTCACCAACCGAAATCGCCTGGCGGCTTGGGAGGAGGAATTGCTGACCGATCAGACGGCCGGTTTCTGGGGCGACCAGGACGGGGACGTGTTCTATGTCCCGGTGGTCGTCAACGAACGCACCGCCGCCTTGTTTGCCGTACAGCTGGCTGCGGAGATCAACTTGATCCCCGCCGGCATCGTCCAGGAAGCCGGCATCGAAGTCGCTGCCGAACCGCAGTACGAACTCACGGTCCGTGGTGTCATGTTTCGGGCGGCCAAGGTCAAGATCCCGTCGCTACGGCTCGGCAAGTTTGTCAGTGCAGACGTCGAGGCGTTCGTTGTGCCCGCAGACGTGCCCCTCGGCGGGTTCCTTAACGCCACGGCCTTCCCCGGTCTGAAGCTCGACGTCCACGTCGGCCAGCACCTGTTGACCGTGCGACCGCTGCCGCCGCCACGTTGAGCCTGTTCTGTTTCCGGGAGCACCAGAAGCGAATCTTGGTAGTTGATTCTCTCGTTCCCATGCTCCGCATGGGAACGCAAGTTCTTTGACGCTCCGCGTCGTCTGCCCAAGGACGCAGAACGTCCGTGGCTTGCGTTCCGACGCAGAGCGTCGGAACGAGAAAAATTGAGGACTTGCACAACCGCAAGATGTTCACAGCGGTGGCGTTAGATCCCACGGCTGTCAGAATCAGCCTGTCGCCAGGTTGGGCTTGCAGGGCTCGCACGGTCCACACGGTCACCAGCGCCCTTTCCGACTTGTTAGCCCTCTGGGTCGTCGATCAACTGCTGCAAACGTGCGGCATGTTCGGGCAGCAATCGCGGCAGCCACGAGCGGTCGATCAAGCCGACCTGCAACAGATCGAGTAGGTGCACTTGGTCCTTGCGCCGAAACGAATTCAATTTCATGCGCACGAGCGCTGCCAGTGAGAGCACGGCGTAGTCATCGGCCGGCACGGTTTCGCTGACATCCGCCGAGGGGGTCGGGTACGCCGGCCGGACCTTCTCGTTGGCGAACAAGAGATGCACGGCATCGCGAGGGCTACCCTGGGGCCCGTCGATGAAGCAGTCCACACCCAGCACGTTGCGATAGTGGAAACCCACCGCTTCCAACGCGGCTCGGATGGCTTCCAAGTCGGATCGACGGACGAGGATGTCCACGTCCTGCGTGTTTCGGACGGCGGCCCGATCCACGCGCGCGACCCAGGCGGCAACGGCGTTACCCCCGGCGACAGCATACGGAATACCGGCTCGCTGCAGCGCAGCGGCGGCTCGGCAGGCTCGTTCACGAACGGCTTCCACGGCTTCGATCATCCTGTTCCAGGAGAAGTCTTGAAGAATCACAGCCACCTTGCACCTCGTTCACGCGTCCTAAAAGGTGTCAGGCGCCGTTGTATTCCGCGCACCCGCGCAAAGCACGCAAACTCACGAACTCACAAACTCGACTGGAACGATAGTGGTCAGTTGATCCCTTGTCAAGCAGCGCGTTGGGCTCGCCTCGGGCTCTGTTCCGTCGCAGCAATGTTGCGGCTTGGAATGGAGCAGGCTACCATACGCCAGGATCCGTGCCGCAGCGGGGCACCGCGTCTGCGGAAGATTCGCGAAGGGAGACCGCGTTGAGCAGTGATGAAGAACGGGACCTCAAATCGACGACTACGGAACGGCCGAAGCATAATTTCGGCAGTTGCCTTTCCGCCCCTCACCCCGCAGTACCGGGGCGAGGGAGTGGTTTTTCGGCGATGACTGCGGAGGGCCGGACCGGCCGTCGGCTGCGGCTGATCTCGCGATGTGCCGCGCTGTCGGCAACGGCCGTCTTGCTCTTGCCACAAGTCCCCTGGCGCTGGCTGGCGGCGCTCCCGACGGCCGTCAGTCCCTTTGTCGCTATCAGTTCCGCGGCCGCCCTGCATGCCGTGAGCGCCCTGACGCTGGCCGCCTTGCCGGTGCTGCTGCTGATCCTAAGTCGTGGGCGCTGGTTTTGCCGCTGGGCCTGTCCGACGGGCCTGTTGACGGAGTGTGCCGGCCAAGTCGGCGCAGCGCTCGGGTTGGCGCGGAGAGCCGGAGTTCGGTGGCCCTGTCTGGGGCCGTGGATTGCGTGCCTGACCCTGGCCGGCGCCTGCCTGGGTTATCCGCTGTTGGTGTGGCTGGATCCGTTGGCCATGCTGACCGGCTGTCTCGGTGCTGCGAGCCAGCCCGAATCCTGGTGGGGGTGGTGCTACGCCCTGGGGTTGCCGGCCGTACTCTTGCTCAGTCTGTTTCAGCCGGGACTCTGGTGCCACAAGTTGTGTCCGCTGGGCGCGACCCAGGATCTGGTGACGCTGCCGCAGGGTCGACGACCGAGTCCTGTGTGGCGAAAGAAGCGAGGGGACGAGGTTCCTGTCGAGCCGACTCGGACAGCGCTTAGTCGGACGCGTCGATCGCTACTGGCCGCCGCAGTTGGCGTCGCGTGGGCGGCTGTGACGTTGCGATCCGCACGGACCGGCGAGGCCCGACCGATCCGGCCACCGGCGGCAATCGGCGAGCGGGAATTCCCGGGCGTGTGCCTCCGTTGCGGCAATTGCGTGCGAGCTTGTCCGACGCGGATCATCCGGCCTGATCTGGGTGCGCATGGCGTCGCGTCCTTCCTGAGCCCGGTCGTCCAGTTTGAGGAAGGTTATTGCCAGGAGGACTGCTGCCGCTGCAGCGAAGTCTGCCCCAGTGGCGCCATCGCCTGGTTGAGTCTGGAGCAGAAGCCGCACGTCGCGATGGGGCTGCCTTGGGTCGACATGGCGATCTGTCTGTTGGGTGACGATCGCGAATGCGCGGCCTGCCGGAACCACTGTCCGTACGCGGCCATCACCTACGTGTTTAACGAGGCCGACTACACCACGACGCCGCAGATCGACCCGGCGAAGTGTAACGGCTGCGGCGCCTGTCAACTCTATTGCCCCACCACGCCCGCCAAGGCGATCGTGGTGAGGCCCGCCCATTGAGTCCTAGGTTGCCAATGGCATGGGAGGGCGAGGCTCCTGCCGAGCCGGAGCGGGCCGTCAGGGACGGCCCACGGCTCCGCGGGAGCGGAGCCCTCCCAAGCCACGTTCTCTCGTTTTCCATTGCCGACCTAGGACTCAATAGGACGGATTTCTCAGCCAGCCAGGGCGGATGGGAAAGCCACCCCACCTTAGGCTACGAGCCACAGTTTCGTCTCGTGTTTCGTGGGCGTTCCATGCGGGCCGAGGTCGCCTCGCGTCAGCGAGTCAGGACAGAACCCGACGCGCCGGCATTGATCGTAGATTACGATCCATCCACCGGGCACTCTGGCCCGTTCGATCGTCTCGTCGTTGGTCCCCAAGCTCGCGACCTGCGCGGCGGGGACCGTTTCGAAGTTCAGTTGTTCCATGGTCTTGATCCTCTAGGCAATCGGCCGCGACTCGCAGCCCCGCTGAGTGCGTGTCAGTTTTCTGCGCCGCCACGCACAAACCGTCCGTAACAATGTCCACCTTTATAGTTTAAGTTAAATCACCTTGGAAGTCGCCTTCTCGGTTTTTCTCGATTCCTTCGGCTGAATCAGCCGGCTGATTTTCCGGCCCGTGACGCTCAGCGGGTAGTCTTCCAGTTTGCCAGGCCGGACCCAGCGGAAGCGTTGGTCACGTAGCCGTCCGGCGATGTGTCGGGCTTCGTGACAGACGAGCGTAATGCGGAAGCGGGTGACACCATGCTTGATCGTGGCGAGCGGGCGTCCGAGTTCGACGTGTAAACCTGTGAGCACGCGGATCTGCTCCTGGAGCGTTTGCTGACACTCGGCTCTGGGCCGCTCGACGCTGGGAAAGCGTGGGAAGTCCCACAAGCCGGGCCATCGCTGGTCAGCACCGCGCTGGAGCAGCAAGACCAGGGGGCCTCGACGAATCACCACGGCCGCTTCCTGGACAGCTTCGTACACGGTTTTGGCTTTGGCCACCGGAATGGACTCCTGCAGTCCTGCTTCGCGAGTGGGGCAGAGACGACGCGCCGGGCACTCGTCGCAACGCGGTGCGCGCGGCGTGCAGATCCGGCTGCCCAGTTCCATCAGGGCCTGGTTGAAGGTGCCCACGTGCCGTTCCGGCAGCAAGGCCTCGGAGAATTGCCACAGCAGGGCTTGACCGACGCTACGTGTCGGGTCTGCGCGGTAGGCCAACAAGCGGCTGAAGACCCGGATCGTGTTGGCTTCCAGGATCGGCTCGCGGGCGTCCCAAGCGATCGACGCGATGGCCCCCGCCGTGTAGCGGCCGACGCCTGGCAACGAACGCAGCGCAGCCACGTCCCGCGGCAGCTGGCCATTGTGATCCGTCATGATCCGCTGGGCGGCCTGATGCAGCTGCCGCGCGCGGCGGTAGTAGCCCAAGCCTTCCCACAATCGCAGGACCTGTTGTTCGTCGGCCTCGGCGAGACTCGTGAGCGTGGGAAAGGCTGCTAGGAACCGGTGGTAGTAATCGATCACCGTGATCACCTGGGTCTGCTGCAGCATGATCTCGCTGACCCAAATGGGATACGGATCGCGGGTCCGCCGCCAGGGCAAATCACGCGCATGCTGCCGAAACCAAGTCAACAGCTGTTGACGGAATCGGCGTTTCCACGTGACATCGGGGAAGGTTGGGGAATGCGGCAAAGATGCCTCCTACGAGCTTGGGGCCTTGGCGTGAGACCTGTGTCGCGAGATGCTTAGAAACGGCCGAAAAATGATTTCGGTATTTGCCTTTCGGCCCCTCACCCCAACCCTCTCCCCGGAGTACCGGGGCGAGGGAGTTGTTGTTCGGCCGATCCGTATCGCCGGCGACCAACGACTTGCCTACTTCGCCGGTTCGCTGGTCTCCAGCAGTTCCACTTTCGACTTCGGTCGCTGGCGATCGGCCATCCACTGGAACAGGTACTGCGTCACGGCCTGTTCCAGTTCGCCGCGGACGTCTGACCACGTCTTTTGTCCCGGTTTGATTTCCTGGCAGGTTATCAAGTGGACGCCGAATGGCGTGACGACCGGCGGGCTGATCCCCTCTTTCTCCAGCGCAAAGGCGGCCTGGGAGAAAGGCTCCGGCATGGGTTCGTGGCGGGAAATCTCGCCGAGGTCGCCGCCTTGCTTGCCGCTGGGTGCCGCGGAGTCTCTCCGTGCGGCGATCGCGAACGCCAGCTTGCCGGAACGGAGTTCCTCGCGCACTTGCTCGGCACGCGCGATGGCCTTGGCCAGCGCATCCGAGTCGCGGCGCGGTACGACTTGTAACAGGATCTGGGCCACACGCAGGGTGGTGCCGTCAAAGTCGCGGCGGTGCTGGTTGAAGTAGCGTTCGAGATTCTCGTCGGTCAGATGCCGCTCCAGGCACCGCTGCCAGCTCATCTGCCAAGCCAGATTGCGTTTCAGTTCCGTCTCGGACAGCCCGGCTTGCTCCAGGTAATCGGCCAGCGTCTGCTGCTGTTTCTCCAACTGCTTGCGGATGCGGTTGAGGGCCTGGGTCAGATCTTGCGGGCTGGCCCCCAGTCCGTGCTGAGCCAGATACGTCAAGACCAGCCTCCGGTTGACCAATTGACGAATCGTTTCGGCACGCAGGACTTGCTTGGCCTCCGGCTGCAGGGGGCGCTCGTTGGTCGCGCGTGCCAACTCGCGTTCCACCTCGCGAGCCGAGATCGGCTCCTCGTCCACGCGGGCCACCAGGCGGTTGTCGGGCGCCTGCTGGTCCTGGGCGGCGGCCGCAGCGGTCAGAACCAGCAGCAGGCAAATCGCAGCATACGCCCAGCGGCCCCGTTGGCTGGGGTCAGGCGTACAGAATTCAATTCTGCCGGGGCGACGCACTTGCCATGAGAGGAGCTGCTCTCCGGCAAAACTGAATTCTGTACGCCTGACCCCTTGGCGGGTAACAAACATGATGCGTCTCACGGCAGTGGGATATCCTGGAGCATGAACTTCGCCGGGATCTTCACGAGGGTGGCCGGCGTCTTGTAGATGAACTTGCAGCCCTGCAAGCCCTTCTCGTGAGCGAACAGATAGGCCACGCCAACTTCGTTCGCCTCCTGCAGGAACGCCTGATAGCCGGCGTTGTCGACCTGCTTGCCGTCGGCGTCGACCAGATAAGCCTCGTTGCTGTAGATCCAGCCGCGATGGGATTCCAGGGCGTTTTCGGCCTTATCGAAGCGCACCCGCAGCCGCAGTTCGTACACCGCCAAGTTCTTGCGCTGATCCAGCACGATGGTGACGCCGCCGCGGCGTTGTTCGGCGCCTTTGGCGTGCTCCAGGTCCGCGAATTCGAAGGTCTCGATCTGACCTGGCACAAGGGCCATCAGGGTGCCGCTGAGCGAGGCGATCGTCTTGACACTCCGCTCCGGCGGCACCAGCGGCACCTGCAATTCGACCGCCGGGATGGTGCTCTCGACCGGTGCCTCCAGCTTGCCCAATTGGCTGTCGACCGCGATTGCGTGGCCGGCTTCGTCCTGGGCCTGCAGATCGGCCAACGGCAGCTGGACGAAGATCGGCGACAGACGCGGCTCCCAATTCACCTCCAGCGTCAGCCGCAGTGACTGATTCGCCGGGTTTCGCAAGTCGCGCGAGGCTTGGATGCGGACGCCCTCGAAGCGGAACAGTCCGCTGTAGCCGGCCGTTTGGACGCGGGTCTGCCGTCCCTCGCCACGGGAGACGAACGCGACGGTTCCCGGCTGCCCGCCGAAATTGTAGAGGGTCAGCCCGGCCTGATCCAGAATTTCGTCCAGGGCCTTCCAGAACGGCGTTCTCTCGAAGTTCACCCGGACCTGGGGGTCCGTGCGTTGCTGGCCGAATTTCTCACGCAGGTCGACGAGCTTGTTTTGCGTCTGCTGCTCGACAGCGGCCAGGGCCTTGGACAGCGGCAGGTCGCCCTGCAGCGTGACCACCGAAGCCTCGGCCGTCGCTTCCGCCGCCGTTTTCTCCAAAGCATTACGAAGACGTTCCAGCCGGACCTTGACTTCCGTCGGCGTCTTGGACGTAACGGGCGGCAGCAATTTCAACGCCTCCGGGCCCAGTCCGATCAGGGCCTGTTCCGCCGCTTCACGTTTCGCCAGGGCGTTGTCATCCAACTGCCGCACCAACCGCTGCACCTGCACTCGCAAAGGCTCGGCCGTCGAGCTGTCCGCTTGCCCCCACAGAACAGACGAAATCAGCAGCAAAGATCCCATCACGATGGATTCCTCCCCTCCGCAAAACCGAGCAGCCTGGCAGCTCCTGCAAAGATGGTTGCTCCCCTGTCGCTAATTTTCGCACAACGGACGGTGGTTCGGCTAGTCGGCACCATGTTATCCTGGCGAGTCTGCCGGTAGTTGCGTCCGGAATCGACTCACGGCACAATAGGGAGCTTGACTACGCAGCCGACACAAGGTCAACTTCAATCCCATAAGGAGATCGTCATGACGCGACTTGTCACATTGTTCACCGGCCAGTGGGCCGACCTGCCTGTCCAGGATATGGCGCGCAAGGCCAAGGACTTCGGTTACGACGGCCTCGAACTCGCCTGTTGGGGCGATCACTTCGAGGTCGACAAGGCCTTGGCCGATGACAGCTACTGTGCTCGGAAGCGGGAGTTGTTGGAGAGCTACGATCTGCAGTGCCACGCCATCAGTGCGCACCTGGTCGGTCAAGCCGTGTTGGATAACATTGATGCCCGGCACAAGACGATCCTGCCGCCCTACGTCTGGGGTGACGGCGATCCGGCGGGTGTCAATCAGCGCGCGGTCGAGGAATTGAAGAAAACCGCCCGCGCGGCCCAGAAGTTCGGCGTCAGTGTGGTCAACGGGTTCACCGGTTCCAGCATCTGGCACTTGAACTACTCGTTCCCGCCGGTGACGCCTAAGATGATCGACGCCGGCTTTGAACTGTTTGCCGAGCGATTCAATCCCATCTTGGACGTGTTTGCCGAGTGCGGCGTCAAGTTCGCGTTGGAAGTCCACCCAACGGAGATCGCCTTCGATCTGTACACCGCCGAGCGGGCGCTGAAAGCGTTGAATTACCGCGAAGAGTTCGGGTTCAACTTCGACCCCAGCCACCTGCACTGGCAAGGTGTGGATCCGGTCGAGTTCATCCGCGCGTTTCCGGATCGGATCTATCACATGCATTTCAAGGACGCCGTCACGAAGCTGAACGGCAAGACAGGGATTCTGGCCAGCCATCTCAACTTCGGCGACCCGCGGCGCGGCTGGGACTTCCGCAGTCCGGGCCGAGGCAGCGTCAACTTCGAGGAAATCATCCGGGCCTTGAACGATGTCGGCTATCAGGGGCCGCTGTCGGTCGAGTGGGAAGATTCCGGTATGGACCGCGAGTTCGGCGCTCGCGAAGCCTGCCAATATGTCCGGAACATTAACTTCGCCCCCAGCGCCCGCGCGTTCGATGCGGCGTTCGAAGAGTAGACCCTCGCAAGAGCGACAGTTCGGCTAGGTGAACAGCCCGGGAGCCTCAAGCGACCGGGCTGTTCTCGTAAGGTGAGCGGTAGGAAATAATTTGCCCGCAGGTCGGCCTTCCCGGGCCAATCGGGACGGTCTTGGAAGACCATCCTACATTGAGTTGGGTAAGCTATTTCCTGCCGCTCGCCTAATCGCTCCTGGTGGGCCGCGCTGGCTTCTTGGTTGCGCGTGATCCCCCACATCGACAAGGTCTCTTGCTGACGCCGAAACTCACGACCGACCCGCTTGGCCCACCCTACGTTGATACCGTTTCCACAGCCCACCGATCACGCCCACCCAGGCCAGCAGACTCACTGCAGCGCCCAGATAGAACCGAGTGGGGCGATAAGCATAAATGATGCGATGTCGGCCCGGCGGCAAAATGACGCCGCGCAGGATGCGATTGGTGCGGAGGATCGGCACCGGGCGCGAGGCACTCACGCCTGGCGTGAGCACTTCGACCGACCAGCCGGCACAGAACAGGTCGCTCAGGACCACCAATCCCGCACACGACAATTCGGCCTCGATCTCGACACGTTGTGGCTCGTCGACGACGATCCGACAGGATTCTGCGGCGGGTGAACTGGCCGCCAGGCGAGCGGCAGGAAGTAACTTACTCGACTTAATGTAGGATGGTCTTCCAAGACCGTCCCGATCGGCCTGGAAAGGCCGACCTACGGGTAAGTTATTTCCTGCCGCTCGCCCCAGGTTCAGGGACACGGGGACGGCGGATTCGACGGTCGCCACCTCCCGCAGATCGCGGGGTCCCAGCTTGGGGAACAGGACTTCCCGCGTCCGCTGTTCGACCGCGGCCGGAGCTTGGCTCGCCAATGGCAGGAAGTGCTCGATCCGGTGGACGATCCAGGCCCGAGGCAAGTGATTGGGGTTGACCCAAAGCGTCGCGTTGGCCGGCCGGATGCCGGGCCCGAGTTCCCGCGCGTCGCTGACCCGTGTGGCCGGCGCACAATCCCATCCGTTCGGAACGAGCAGATAGCGCGCCGCCAGGACATCCAGCGCAGACCGATGCGGTTCCGCCACGTCGCCGGCGCGTCGCGGACCGGCTTGCCGAGCCACCCGCAGAAACGTTCGGTAATCCTGCGAGGCCAGCGTGTCATCGGCCTCCAGCAGCGACAATCCCGAGTCCAGGTGATACTTGGGAAACAGGGTGTCCCGGTCGAACCGCAAGCCGGCCTGTTGGCGCTCGCTCACGAGGATCTTCGCCCAGTCGTGCGGCCACCAAGCCTGACGTGCGGCACGAAAGACGCGGAACGGCTGCGGACTTTCCCGAACCCGCTCGGCGGCGGCGATCTGCTCCGCGAAATACGCCGGGCGTTGCCAGTGATCCAGCGTCGCTGTGGGGACCATCCAGCCGTGAGCGAGCGCCAGTTCGGCAGCTGTCAGCAGCACTCCGAGCGCGGGAGCCGCGCGTCCGGCCAGACGGCCAAAATCGCCGAGACTGCGGCAAGCTCGTCCGGGCGAGAACAGCCACCCGAGACAGGCTCCCAGCCCCGCGGTCTGCAGGAACGCCCAACGCAGATCGTGCAAGGAACCGTCGACATCCAGCGCCCCCGCTAGGGCATCGTCCGGGGCCGCACTCAGCCACCGGCTCCAGTGCGTGGCGAGGACAAACGTCATCAGCCAACACGCCAAACTCAGTCCCACTGCCACCGCGATCAGAAACCGCCATCTGCCGCTATTCGTCCTCTGTCCTTCGTCCTTCGTCCCTTGCTTTTCGTTTTTTGTCCTTACCGACAACAACCGGTCAAACCCGTGAGCTGCCAGCAGGCTCAGCGCGAGGGCCGAAATCGTGAGCAGTTTGGCCGGATAACGGAAATAGGCATAGCCCGGCAACGCGACGACCATCCACCAGTAGACGCCGCCGACCGGCTGGCCGAGCAGGAGTTGGTCCGGATCCGCACCGAGCCACGCACAACGCACTTCCTGGATCAGCCAGCCAAGGCCGAACCAGCCGAAACTGCCGAGCGTCGCCAGGAGCAGCGACCACGACAGCCACCGGACCCGTGGCGAGCCACCTCGCAGCCGCCAACTACCCAGGGCCAGCAGCAGCGGCAGCAACCCTTGATACAGCGACGGCGTCCAGGCCTGACCTTCCGCCGGAATCGCACTGATCCAACGCCGATTCTGGGGAAACGTCCGTCCGGAGAAGTTCGGCCAGAGCAGTTCCGCCAACCGCCACGGCCCGACGCTGAAGTGATAGATGTGTTCGTGATGGGTACCGTCGAGGGGACGTCCGAACAGCCCACGGGCCACGGTATAAGCCGTTGGACTCGATTGCTCGCGGGTCAGGAACGTCGGCACCTCGTAGATGCTGCGCGGCGCCCGATAGGCGGCCCGGTCGCTGCCATGCAGCCATTGTGTAGCCGGCAGCAGTTGGACGGCCGCCAACATTGCGGCGGTTCCCGCAGCCAGGGCCAGCAGACTGAAACGATGCGTCGCCAACCGGACGGCCAGGTTGCCAAGGGAATGGGAATGGGAGGGCGAGGGGCCGAGCGGGCACCCCGCCGAGCCGGTCGCGGCACACGGCTCGGCCGGAGCCTCGCCCTTCCAGCTTAGCGGTGCCTCAACTGCGCAGGACTCCAGTACCGTCGCGGCTGCCCGCCGATGACGCCACAGCAGCCAGGCATACAAGGCGGCCAACAAACCCGCATGATAGGCCCCATGGGGATCGCCGCCTAAGACCATCAGTGCCAGGACCGTGCCCAACCCCAGCGACCAGCCGAGGCTGCGATGGACAAGCATCTGGTCGGTGGCCAGCAGCGCCAGTGGCAACCACGCGGCCCCGACCAGGAACACCACGTTGCAATACTGGAAGACCACGTTGCCACCAAACGCATAGGAGACCGCGCACAGGGTCGCCGCCGGCAGGGACGCCGCCCAGCGTCTGGCGAGACTGAACGCCGCGGCCGCCGCCAGCAGCACATGCCCGGTCACGTACAACTTGTACGCGGCCGCGTAAGGCAGCGGCAGCGCAAACAACAATTTGCCCGGATAAAGCACGCTGGAGGTGGTGTCCGCCAGCACGGGCACACCGCAATTCTCCTGCGGATTCCACAGCGGGACACGCCCCGCCGCCCATTCCCGACACGACCATTGGAAGAGCGGATAGTAGTAGTGGGCTGCGTCCCGAAACGCGAACGACCGAGCACCGCACAAAGCCGGGCCAAAACACCAAAGAAACGGCCCCAAAATCGCCGCGACCGCTAGCAGCCGAGCGTAGCTGAATCGCGGTGGTGACCGGCGGAGGAGAGCTCGCATAGACTCGGCCGAAAAATATCTCCCTCGCTCCGGTACTCCGGGGAGAGGGCTGGGGTGAGGGGCGGAAAAGCAACTGCCGAAGTTATTTTGTAGTCGTCACGCTCCGCCGTGACGACATGTCATCACGGCGGAGCGTGATGACCACTTTGAAAACCCGACCGTTATTGATGCGCCGGTCCTTAGTTCGTTACCACGCGCATCTCCAAGAACTGCCGGAGCAGTTGGTGTCCGCAGTCGGTGAGAAAACTCTCCGGGTGAAACT
>JAPLNJ010000357.1 GCA_026692885.1 Planctomycetota bacterium
GGGGCCCGGCACTGCGGAACCGCAAAATCTCATTCTTTACGCGTCAGGACCAAGAAACCGTTTGGTGCTAGTTGTCCTGTTGCTTGAAATCATCAACGAGCGAAGTATCTGAAGGCCGTCTTGGTGGAACTTGGCCGGAACATACCGCGCACGCACAACCTGGAAGACTTGCTCGGTTTGTTGCTGTCGGATTACCCACACCTCGCTGCAGTGCGGCGGGGCCTCATGTTCCTCGTCTTGTCTGATACAATGCGGACCAAGTTGCTCAGGTTCGGCTGAATAGCCAAGCTGCGGCCGCACTTGGGGACAGGAACATCATGGATAGGAAGATCGGGTTAGTAGTCCTGCTGGCATCGATCGCCATCTGTGGACCTGCTCTGCTCCCCGTGGCGCGCGGGGGCGAGGAACCCGCGCAGGTGCGTGACTACCGCTGCCAGGTGAAGGGAGCAAACCGATGAGAGTCTCGATTCAGAACAATGGTTGACTGTGACGACCGCGATCCGTTCAAATGGCGACGGTTCGAGCCGGGATTGGTTCCAAGTTTGGCCCACACGAGAAAGAACAGTTGAGGATCGCGATGACAACGTTTGCTCGCCGCCTGTTGACGCTGAGTTTGTGCCTCGGTTTCACCGTCGCGCTGGTTGGGGCGTGGTTTGGGGACGCGCTGGTTCGCGCCGACGACGTACCGGCGAAACCCGCCGCCGTCCCCCAAGGCACGCTCACGCCGTACACGTTCGACCAAAGCAGAATCTTCCCGGGAACGAAACGGGGGTATGCAGTTTATGTTCCCCAACAATACGATCCCGCGAAGCCCGCCTGCGTGTACATCAGCCAGGATGGCATCAATCCCCGGTTCACCGAGGCCCTCGATCAGCTCATCGCCAAGAAGGAGATTCCGGTCATGGTGGCCATCGGGATTTCACCGGGCCACGTGCCGGCTCCGACTCCCGCAGCGGCTGGACGCGGCAACCGGTGCTTCGAGTACGACGGCCTGGGCGATGCCTATGCGCGTTTCCTGCTGGAGGAACTGCTGCCGTACGTCGCCAAGGAACAGCAACTGAATCTGTCCAGCGACGCTAACGACCGCTGTATTGGCGGCTGCAGCAGCGGAGGCATCTGCGCGTTCAACGTGGCCTGGGAACGTCCGGATGCCTTCCGCCGGGTCTACAGCAACAGCGGCAGCTTCGTGGCTTTCCGCGGCGGCTATATCTATCCCGTGCTGATCCGCAAGTACGAAGCCAAACCGCTCCGGATCTTTCTCCATGTCGGCAACGACGACATGCGCAATACGGGCGGTGAGTGGTGGCTTCTGAATCAGGAAATGGATCGCTCGCTCGCCTTTGCTGGATACGACTACAACTACTCCTGGAGCGCGGGCGGTCATGGGCACCTGTACGTCGACCAATTCCCGGAAGCCATGCGCTGGCTCTGGAAGGATTGGCCCTCCCCCGTGAAGGCCGGCAACGGTCCGCCCCGACTGCAAGACATCCTGATCCCCGGCGAAGCCTGGCAGCTGGTCGGCGACGGATACAAGGAAGCCCGCAGCCCGGCCGCCAATCCCCAAGGCGAGGTCTTGTTCACGGACGTGCCCAACGGCAAGACGTTCAAGATCGGGCTGGATGGCAAGGTGACTTCCACCCTGGCCGAAGCCGGGCCGCTCAAGAGCCTGACCTTTGGCGCGGCCGGTCAACTCTATGCGATTGCGGCCAATGCCGAGAAGATCATCACGGCGGAATCCGCTGGCCAGGTCAAAACGGTGGCCGAGGGCATCCGGGCTCACGCCTTGACCGCCCGGCACGAGGGTGGCCTGTACGTGACCAGTCCCGGACCGCGTGGTACCCAAGAGAGCCAAATCTGGTTCGTCGATGCCCAAGGGGAAAAGAAGGTTGTCGATACGGGATTGGCGCGAGCTACCGGTGTGGCCATCTCGCCCGACCACTGGCAGTTGCACGTGGCGGACGGTGATTCGCATTGGGTGTACATCTACCAGATCAAGCCCGATGGTTCGCTGACCAACAAGCAGCGTTTCGATTGGCTGCACGTCCCCGATGGCCGCGCCCAGGGCATCATCCCCACGCCCAATGGCAACATCTCGGGGCTCTGCTTCGGCGGTCAGGCATTTGACACTCTTTTCGCCACCTGTGGCGATCGGGTGTTCATGCGAAAAGTGAAGAGCACAGGGGCTGGTGCCTTTCATAGCCCGGCCAAACCCGCAGGCGCCAAGCTGTAACTGCCTGCACACGCCATCCAGCGGGCACGTCGTGGGGGAACCACGTCACGGCGAAGCCTTCGCGAGCCCAACCGGAGCTCTTGAAGTTGCGCGTTTGCCTGGTCCCCACCGGCATTGGGAGACTGCTGAAAAAGTCGTAGGGTGGGCTGTGCCCACCACAACTGCTTGTGCTTGGTGGGCACAGCCCACCCTACACCTTGTGCAAGCATGTACGCCGATTCGACTTTTTCAGCAGTCTCCCCGTGCCGGTGGATGCAGGTTTGGCGACTAGACGACGCCCATGCGTTGCCGCTCACCAAAAGTGACCAGCCTGTACTCACGTCGACTGACCCACTGCTTGGAAAGAGGAATCCTGTCAGGGCTGGAGGTAGCGCCATGGCGGTGGGTCACTCCAGCTGAGCTCAAGCCTGTGAATTTATCTGAGTGCCAAGGCGCCCATGTCCCGGCGCGTCCGTTTCGCCCGCGCCACCCCACCGCCTTCACCGCCGCCTGCGGCGGCGGTGAAGGCGACGAAGGGAACGGGGTGTGGTTGCGGTACGCGGCCTTGGTTTTCAAACCTCTTGTCCACTGGGGTAACGCCCAGTGGGGACCGGAGGTTACGCTTAAGCTAGTGTGCAGAGGAAGGCTCGATCCAGAACGAACGCCAGTAGGCCCGGTCGACTTGGTAGCTATCGATTGCATCCGAATCGAGATCGAAATCTTCCGGCAGGATGCCGTAGCGTTTCATCTCGCGGACGTAATGCTGATTGGGCCGGAAGCCCGTCATGTCGAACCGCTTGATCCGCTCCAATTCCGCTTGGCCCGACTGGATACTGGCCAGCAGTTCGCGATAGTCGGGATCGTCCACCGACTTGAACACCGCCTCGGCCGTTGGACCTCCAGCTGGTCGAACACACAGTCCCCAGCCACCGGCCTGTTGGGATAGGGGCGCCAACAGCAGGGGCGATTGGGGCGGACGGCTCAAGTTGTAGAGGACCTCGTCGTGGTACTTCCAGCGTAACGTGAGCTTGGGCCCGTCGCCCCGACTGTCGTGGCACGCGGTGCAGCGGCGTTGCAGGATCTGGGCGTTGACGCGCACGTTGACCATTCCGGTTCCCAGCGACGCATAGGTGCCCGCGTAAGCCGCACCGGAATCGATCCACAGGCAGAGTTTCTGTTTCTCCGCTGCCGACAGGATCACATGCTCATGGCCTTCGTCGAGCAATCGCAGCAACCTGCTGGCTGAACTACCGATGGCCCGCGGCGCCCGGTTGCCGTCAGCATCATTGCCGTGGGAAATCTGGCCGCGCGTCATCAACGCAGCGTAACTGTGCGAATACCAGGGGCCGTGGTCGCCCACAAGGGGCAGGTCCGCGGCCGGGCGTTTCTCGTAGTTGTGGCACTCCACGCAATGCGCGTCGAGAAGCGGCTGGATATCACGCGGAAAGTCGAACACGTCGGGCATGTCGGCCAGCGGCTCGATTTTGCTCGGCCGGCGGCGCAACGCCAGCGGATTGGCAGTTGTCGGCGGTGCGTTCGTCCGCTGCTCGTGGCATCCGACACAACTGGTCGTTTCGTTGGGCATCACGTTGGTGAAGCTCTGCATGCGTTTGACCGACCTGCCGTGTTCGTCCAAGGCCACGAAGAACAACGGCCTCAGAGCGGGTACTTCCAGGTAGGCCGATCCGTCCGGTTCGACGGGGACCGTGCCCAGGATTCGCGGCAAGGTGAAGGTGCCTCCCAGGCTGATCGGCTCCATCGTGCCACTGAAGTTGACCGGTTTCGGTAAGGTCTCCAAGACCAGCAGCTGCTTGATCTCGCCCGGTTTCACGCCTTCCATGTTTCGGCCGCGACTTACATCGGAGAGGATCAACCGGCCTTGCGGCGTGTCTCGGTCGGACCGCGAGGGGATCACGGGCTCGCGCGGTCGCGAGCGAATCGGCCGGGGCTCGTGCAGCAGCATGGCAGGTTGCGGCGTGCGGTAGATTTCCTGAGTGTGGCCGTCACTCGCGATCAACAACAGCCGGTTATCTTCCGCGACCAGAAATAGATCCTCCGAGAGAGGGTACGGATCGCGGTAGTTATTGTTGCCCGGATCGACGAATCGCACCATCGAACGATCATCGGGGCCTTTGCCAACATCGACCACGGCAATCTGCCCGGCATGTTCCTTGCGGCCGTGGCCCGGCGAGAAAATCGACACGACCTTGTGACTGCCGGGAATCGGCTTGGCGTCGAGCATCACCGTGCCGCCATGCAGGTTGCCATAGTAGATCATCGCCCCGGTGCCGTCCGGGTTGGCCGTCCAGAGATGATGAAATTGCACGCGACTGCGGTCAACGTATTCCCAGCGCATGTAGAGCACCCGTCCATCGGGCATCAGCCACGGCGTGTTGTCCTGTTCGATGTTGCAGGACACCGGGTGGATCCCCGCGCCGTCGGCAGCGCAGCGGTAGAGCACGGCGACCTGCGTGAACCAGCATTGGACCCAACGATTGCAGCGCGACGAGCAGAACAGAATGTCGCCCTCGGGCAAGTAGATCGGCTCGATGTCATCGAACGGACCGTCCGTGATCTGCCGGAGTCCTGAGCCGTCGACGTTGATTTCATAAAGGTGGTAGTAACGGCTTCCGCCGGGGCGATAGGAGAACAGGATTTTCGTGCCGTCGTAGTCGAGGTGTGGGTCGCGGACACCGCCATGTGGGTCGTCAATCAAGACGGTTTCTGCCCCCGTGCGGAGGTTTAGGCGACAGAGTTTGCCGCCATCGGGTCCGTACTGCAGCTGGTTCCAATTCGTGGACTGATGGCCGAAGTTGGCGTACCAATGCCCATCCCCGCCCATGGACCGGACGGCGAACACGATTTCCTCCGTGTGGGCCAGGGGACCGCGCAGGGCCGTTTCGACCAGATCTTCGCGTGGCCCGCTCACGGGAGAGGCCGCCGCAGCGACACGCGTTGTACCCCCGTCAGACCACAGGCCCGCGACGGCGAGCAACACCAACCAGGTTTTCCCAGGCCAAAGAAGTTTTGCTGCCTTCATCGAGCTGCGCTCCGTGAGTGATCCCGGATTATTCATGTCTCCTGTAGGCCGGAACAAGCAACCGGAAGTACTGCCGGAACTTCGGTCGCTTCCGGCGCGTGGCATCTGCACCAAGCGGGTTTTTCCTGCGAGCGTCGGTTGCGCCGTTCCGGCATAGCTTTGCACGACCTCGTTCCGGCCTACATGAATAATCCGGGGTGATTGGTAGGACGACGGATTCTTTCCGACGGGGCAGATTCTACCCGGAGAAACTGGCGGCTCAAGCCGGGCCTTGGACGATGGGCAGCGGTGGCGGCACATCGTGCCGAACGGTTGACCTAGGGTAAGCGTTGTACGACGGCTCTCCGAAGCCGTCGAAATCAGCGACGGGCTCGGAGGCCCGTCGTACAGGGTGTCTTTGCAGCACACTCACAGGAATAGGCTGGCAGAGCATCGCGTCGTTCTCGTGAATGATCCGGGGTTCGCCGGTCCTCAGGGGGTTTCACCCAGGCAGTAGAAGTCTTTCAGCGTCCGCAGGTAGATCCGGCTGTCCAGAATCACGGGGGTGGCAAAGACGCCGTCGGGCAGTTCGTTCATGGCTAACAGATTGAACTGCCGTCCGGCCTGGATCACGTAGCCTTTGCCTTCGCGGTCGAACACGTAGATGCGGTCGCCGACCAGGACGGGCGAAGAATAAAACGGTGTCTTCAGCGCGTGTTCCCAGACAACTTTGCCATCGGCCGTGTCGTAGCAGCGGATCAAACCGGTGTCGCTCACGGCGTAAAGCAACCCGTCGTGAAGCAGTGGCGACGGCACATAGCCGGCCTTCTTGTCGCTTTGCCAGCGCACGTGCGTCCGAGTGACGTCGCCGGCGCCGTCGGCGCGGATTGCCAGCAGGGCCTTTTGAGGATATCCCCCGGTGGCGTAGACGGTCTCCTGGTCGAACGCCACCACTGCGGCGCAGTAGTCGGCCGGTCCGTCGCACCGCCACAGCAGCTCACCGTCGGCCGGGGCGTAACTGCTGGTCTTCTTGCCGCCGATCACCACGACTTGGTCGCGCTCGGCCACGCGCACCACCAAGGGCGATGCGTAGCTTTCGAGCCCTTGCGGCAGCGGTGAGCGCCACGCCTCCTCGCCCGTACCGCGGCGCAGGGCCAGCAGATGGTTGCCCAACGATCCGTCGACAGGCACGACCACCAACGATCGGTAGAGTGCCGGCGAAGCCGAGTAGCCCTGAACGGACTTGTAGGAGCCGACCGCCTTGTTCCAGATGACCTCGCCGTCGAGACCCACGGCCGCCATGCAGACGGCTGCCTCGGTCTGGTAGGGGAAGTACACGCGCCGACCATCGCAAGCGGGTGTAGCAGAGGCGGGCGAATTGTCGTCGTGGATCTTGGGTAACGGCCCTCGGTAGACCTCGGTCCGCCAAAGTTGCTGGCCGGTGGTGCGATCGAGACAGAGGAGCCAGATGCGCTCCGCCGCCGGGTCGCCCATCGGCAGGAAAATGCGGTCGCCGAAGACGCACGGCGTGGCATGGCCCCTGCCGGCCAGTTCGATTTTCCAAAGCACATGCTCCTTCTCGCTCCAGTGCAACGGGGGATTCTGACCGGCAGCGGCGTGGTTGTCTGCTCCAGGACCACGCCACCAGGGCCAGTCGTTGGCCACGGTGGCGACCGCTGGAAGACTGTCGAACTCCTCGGTCGTAGAGACGGCGGTCCGCTTCGACCAGCGGGCAATCAGAACGCCGGAAACCCAAGCGAGGCCAGCCAGGAAGAGCACTGCCAACAACGCGAATTTGAGATTGCGGGACACCATTCTGGCCTTTCTTCTCACCTTATTTCCTGACCCGAACAAGACGGGCTATTCGACGCTGACACGGAACCCGACATCGTAAACCTTTTGCCACGGCTGGTAAGCCACGGTCGCACCCGGCGTGGCACGCTGCGGGCGGACGTACCACGAGCCGCCGCGCGCGAGCCGCCGCACGCCGTCGGGAGCCAGGTCCGCAGTCCACTCCCACACGTTTCCGACCGTGTCGTGCAGGCCCCAGGCGTTGGGTGGATAGCTGCCCACCGGTGCGGAAACCCAGTAGCCGTCGTTCACGTCGGTCACCGCAGGCCGCCATTCCGGCACGGAGCCAGAGCGGTAGCCCTGCGGGCGGCGCAGATTCACATCGGCGAGATTCGCGAGGCGCGAAAAGTCGGTCGTCACGTCACCGTAGGCCATCGGCGTGGCCGCGCCGGCGCGGCAGGCGTATTCCCAAGCGTCACCGCTGAGCAGTCTGACGGTCCGGCCCGACCGCTTTGACAGCCATTGGCAGAACGCTTGTGCCTCGTTCCACGAAACGTGGCAGACCGGCTGTTTCGATCCGCTCAACGGAAGACCACGTTGCACCGCGCTGAAGTGGAGAAAATCGCCGTGCTCGAGGCGGCTGTCGTGACGCGGATTGAAGCGGGCGAATTGCTCGTTGCTGGTTTCGCAGGTGCTCACCCAGAAGGCCTGCGGAAGCGGGACCACGCGCGCGGACGCCGTTCCGCAGCCGGCTACAAATCTTCCCGCCGGAATGCGCACGAGCGTCATTTTCACACCGTCACCCAAGTCAAGTTCCAAGCTGGCGGGACTGCCGTTCTGCTGGCGGCGCTGAGCTTCGGCGGCATCGAAGGGCCAGCCTTCGCACTGTAGCGGCGCAGCGACTGCTGGCTTCGGCTCAACGGGCAGCGGCTGCGGTGTCCATTGGGGGGCGGGATAGATCATATCCGTGTCGTCGTCGATGCCGGCATAGCGCCGCGTCAGTTCCTGCCGCCGCGCGCGCTGTTTGCCCATTCGATGCGCACCGGTCCCGCCTTCCTTGCTCTGCGTCACCATTTCTTCCCAGGTGCCCCACGCAGGCGTGTTCAGGTCGATCCAGGTATTCAAGCGGTCCCACGATTCTGCATCGAGCTGCACGCCGTGATGCCCCGCGTCCAGCACTTGCACCAACTCGGTCGTCGAAGCGTGGAACGCATAGGGCAGCAGCAAGTGCATGTCGTTTTCCGCGGTCGGATTACGTACGTAGGACTTCAGCGCGACGTACGCCGGCGGAAACTTGACCTCTCGCTCGCCTGCAAACACGAGCGGCCCGCGCCTGAAATCGGGAATACTCTTCCCGTCTTCGCGTGTCTCACCAGCGTGACAGTTAATGCAATGGCGATCCAGCACCGGCTGCACCTCGCGATCGAAATGAAACCCGCGCAGCGGCCCGTAGAACGGCGTGATCTTCGCCGGAGGCTTGCGCATGGCCAAGCCGGTGGCTTGGAGGGTGGAGGTGCTATTCTGTTTCTCATGACAACCGCTGCAGGATTGGACTTCTCCCGGCATGGCGGTCGTCCAACTGCGCATCAGCGCCACCGCCCGCCCCCGTTCGTCGAGTGGCTGAAGCGAGATGGGCTGATTCGCCGGGACCTCGAAGTTGGCTGAGCCATCCGCTTCCACCGGCACCGTGCCGATGATCCGTTTGATGTCCCACGGCCCGTCGAGTCCCACCCGGTCGACCTGCCCGCCGATGCCCTGGTAGGAAAAATTGTAGGTGAACAGGCGGAGCTTCTTGATCGTGCCGCGCGGCACGCCAGCCAGCCCCGGCCCCTGGTAAATATCCACGATCTGCAGCCGCGCGGTTGTTTCACCTTCCTTGATCGCATCCGGAATCACCGGCGGACGCACCACCGACTGCAACGGCACCGGCTCGATCAGCGCGAAGCCCGATTCCTCCTTGATCAGCGTGATGTTATCGAACACATCGACCAGGTAGATTCCCCACAGCGAAGCCGCCGTCGGTTTGCACGCGGCAATGACATACTTGTCGCTCAGCGGTACCGGGTGTAGGAACTTGGGCCATGAGTTGTCCACTAAATTATCCAGAATGATGGGTGCTACTTTCTGGCCGTAGCCGGGAATCCGCTGCACCACGCCGTCGGCCTCGAAACGCCCCTGCGACGGATCGATGATCACCAGCTCCCCCATGCGCGGCACACCGTGATGGCCGCCGACGACGCCGACGACTTTGTTCAGTGAATCCGGCATGGGTTTCGCATAGAAGAAAGCGTTCGGCCAGTACGAACCGCTGCCGTAGAACTCGCGCTGGTTGGTTCCGTCCGGGTTCATCGTGAAGAGAATCCTCGCCACGAAATGTGGCAGATCGGAGTATTCCCAGCGCAAGAAGAGCACGCGTCCATCCGGCATGACTGTCGGGCACCAGTTGTGCTCCTGGTCGAACGTCAGGCGGCGAATCTTGCCCGTGTCCGGCCAGTAACGGTAGAGGTGTGCGACGTGTGATCCCCCGCGCACGCACGGCACGCCGATGAAGGGTGCGGTAGACGTAAAGAGGATGCTGTCATCGGGCAGGTAGCAGGACGTGTAGTTGTCCACGTCCGCGTCGGGGATGAGCGACAATTGGCGCAGACTGCCGCCGCTGGTGCTCATCTCGAACACGCCCCAGCGATCATTCGCGCCGAGCGAAGAAAACATAAACCGCGTGGCGTCGAAATGCAGAGCCAGATCGCCGACGAAGCGTTTTCCTGCGGGCTGATAGAGCGTCTCCAGCACCGGACTCCCGCGTAACCCGTGCAGGACCACGATCTCGTTCTCAATGCCCCGGCGCGGGATGGAGCTATTGCTCTCCCAATTCTGCGGCAGAGCCAAGTGCGCCGCGTTACGCTTGACCAACAGCAAGCGGTCGAAGTCGAGCAGCGGGTTCGCCAGCAACGCCTCGCGACGTAGCCGAGCCAATTCCATACCCAGGGACACGACGGTTGTGGGGTCCGCATTCCTGGCCCGTGCTTCCAGAACGTCCACCTGCTTGAGCCACTCCGCTCCGCGCGGATAGCGGCCTGGAAAACTCACGGTGAGATCCTGGATCGCGAGCTTCAGTGGCCGCACCCCAGCCAGAGATTCACCAGCCTCCGGGGCAGCCGCCTGCGCGAGCATTGCCCCAAGCAACGCGACACCGGCCGCGATCACCCACGCCCGCAGGAGCGACCATGGTTGGCTCATTGATCTGTGCGTCGTGCTCATGCGACTGCTCCTTGAGTAGATCCGATTCTGTTCGGCGTGAGGGCCTCGGGATTGTCGGAAGGGCGTGGATCAGGCAGTTGGGATAGTCTTAGCACCGTTCAAGAAATGCCACTTGGACAGAGCCCCCGACAAATCGACCGTTCCCGAAATGTCACCGGCCGAGTATGTTGCGACCTCTACCAGCTCCTGCCCTCCACGAACTCCTGTCACCGATTTTCCACCATGAACTTCATCCTGCAGCCGTGGCAGCTCTTCTTCCTCATCCTACCAGGCTGGGTCAACCGCCAGCAACAAGACGTCAGCGAGCGCCTTCGGGCTAAGAACCAAGTGCTCAGGGAGAAGCTGGGAAAGAAACGCCTCTTGCTCAACGATGAGCAGCGCCGGCGACTGGCAGTGAAGGCGAAGGTTCTGGGCCGCAATCTGTTGGAGGACGTCGGGACACTGTGCGGCGCCAGATCAGGCCGGCCCGACCTTCTCCGTCACGTCCCGTTCCAGCCGCTCAGCGTGCTTTCGCAGTTCCTCGACGCTCCGCCCCAGCAGCTCATCGACCTGGAGAGTCGGACGCCTGAGGAGTCGCTGGCACAGGCCGATCCGTTCCGCCAACTCGCGTTTGAGTTCGCGGTTGGCCGCCTCATACCGCTGCTGAGATTCCACGGCCTGCCGCTGCCACTGGTCCCGCTGAGTTTCCAGGGTGTGCCGCATCGTTTCCAGGGTCTGCAGGTCCCGCTTGGCCTTCAGTCGGCCTTCATACAGTTCCCGCTCCACATCGATTTGAGCCAACATCTTCAGTACTCCCATCGCTTTGCGCTGCTCCGGCCGATTCATCGCTTCCGGCAATGCATCCGCGTCCAACCCTGCTCCATTCTTGAAGAAGTACAGCCAAAAGTCCAGTGGTGTGCGGAGTTCCGCCAGCGTTCGCGTGAACTTCGGAAGCTCGATCACATGGACCACCAGGTCGTCCGTCAGGCACAGCTGGCCCGCCGCATCCAGCAAGCGAAATAGAGTGTGGTGCTCCGGTCGATCGGCGAACAACGCCCCGTCACCAGGCGGCCCAACGCGCCCCTTCCTCCCCCGCCTCGCCCGCGGCGGGGGAGGCGGGAGTGGGATCTGCGTGTGGGTAGCAAGAAACGGAAGTATCCCCCGGACAAGCCCTCGTCGTTATACACCACTCTTCCGCCCCAAAGGGGCATTAACAAATCAGCCCAGGGCAGAGCGTAGCGGCGATAGCCGCGGAGCGCCGCCCTGGGTACTGGATCGAT